>CAIOJS010000409.1 GCA_903858655.1 uncultured bacterium
ATTGATAATCAGAAGGAATTTATATGTATTTTTGCATCAAATATCATCCAATAAGAAACAAAACAAACAAATTCAATAAATTCATAATTAAAAAAATACAGCTATGATTGATTTAACTACAAACTACATGGGCTTAAAATTAAAAAGCCCTTTAATCGCATCCAGCTCCGGCTTAACCAACGATGTGATTCATATCAAATTAATGGAAGAAAAAGGCATAGGCGCTGTCGTGTTGAAATCAATTTTTGAAGAACAAATTTTGATGGAAACCAACAAGATGATTCAAAAAAACGAAGGCGAAAAGATGCAAACCTTCTCCAATTCGTTTAATACCATCGTAAATGAAAAAAGTTATCATTACGAGGAAGCTTATGAATATGTAAGCAACTTTGCCAAGGAACAAACTCTCGAAAAATATTTATCCCTGATAAGAGAATTAAAAAAGACAGTTTCAATTCCTATTATTTCGAGTATAAATTGTGTATCGGCATATAATTGGCATTATTTTGCCCGCCGCATCGAAGAAGCAGGTGCAGATGCCATCGAGTTGAACATCTATTTGCTTCCATCGCAATTAAACATGGATGGACCAAGCTACGAAAAAATTTATTACGATATCATTGAAGCCGTGAAGAAACAAGTGAGCATCCCCGTGTCGCTCAAATTGGGCTTTTATTTCTCGGGCTTGTCCAAATCCATCATTGATTTATCCAATACGGGTATCAAAGCTTTGGTTTTGTTCAACCGTCCTTACACCCCCGATTTTGATATTGATACCTTCGAAATCACCGCGGGCAACATCTATAGTTCGGAGCATGATTATGCACACACCATGCGTTGGTTAGCCATCCTTTCTGGTCGTTTGGGTTGCGATTTGGCAGCAGCCACAGGCGTTCACGAATACACCGCTGCCATCAAACAGATATTAGCAGGTGCCGATGCCATTCAACTTGCTTCTGTTTTGTACGAAAAAGGATACGACGCTATTGCTGATATCTTAGATGGCATGAAGATATGGATGACCTCGAAGAACTTCACAAGTCTATCCGATTTCAGAGGCAAAATGAATCAAATCAACGTTCAGAACCCTGCAGCTTTGGAACGCGTTCAGTTTATGAAATTATATTCCAAGATAGAATAGTCGGGCTTCTATACTTCCTCTAAAACAAAAAGCGCAATACCAAATTGACTCGGTATTGCGCTTTTTTATTTCATCTACTTTAAAGATGAAAATATAAGTAATAAGATTCTTCTAATATTCGTCAGGCATTTGTTTCAACTGTTTCAAACTGAAAACAGGACCATCTTTACAGACATAAGTTTTGCCCACATTGCATCTGCCACATTTGCCAAAGCCGCATTTCATACGGTTTTCTAAAGTAGTATAAACCATTTCATCAGCAAAGCCACATTTCTCTAATATCGGGAAGGTATATTTAATCATGATAGGAGGTCCGCAAACTATAGCGATAGTATTCTCAGCTTTAGGAGCCATTTTGTCTAAGATGGTAGGCACAAAACCAACTTCCCCTGTCCAATCATGGGTTTCGCCACCCGGGTCAACGGTAGTAACGAGTTTCACATCGGGGCGTTCGTCCCATTCGCGAAGTTCGTGTTTATATACCAAGTCAGCAACGCTTTTGGCGCCATAAAGTATGGTGATATCTTTGAAGTTTTCGCGCAAATCCAAACAATTCCAAATCACGCTGCGCATAGGAGGCAAAGCAATGCCGCCTGCGATAAACAAAAGGTTTTTGCCCTTCCATTCGTCAATCGGAAAAACATTCCCGTAAGGACCTCGGAAACCAATGGTGTTGCCTTCTTCCAAATCCGATAAGGCAGTGGTAACGCGACCTGCTTTACGGAAGGTACATTCAATATATCCTTTGCGGGTAGGTGATGATGCAATACAAAAAGTAGATTCGCCCACTCCTGCAACAGAATATTCGCCAAACTGACCTGTTTTAAACGAAAAACTCTCTGCATCTTCGGGGTTGATAAATTTCAGACGAAATGTTTTTACAAAAGGAGCGTCTTCCGAAACCTTTTCAATTTGCATTATGTAGGGTAGATAAATATTTTGTGTTTCCATTTTCTTCGAATTCTTTTAGTTTTCAATAATGCTCATACAGTGTTCGGCTATATTCATATCCACAGGGCAGGCACGGGAACAACGTCCACAGCCAACGCAGCCAATAGTATTGAGGCGGTCGGGCATATAGGAGAATTTGTGCATCAAACGTTGACGCCAACGTTGTCCTTGGTTCTCGCGCGGATTATGACCGGAAGTGTGCAAGGTGAATAAACTCAATCCACACGATTCCCAACAGCGCACGCGATGACCTTTTCCGCCATGGCTTTCATCTTGTATATCGAAACAAGCGCAGGTGGGGCACACATAAGCGCATGCACCGCATCCAATGCAACGCATAGCTTGTTCTGTCCAAAATGCCTCATCTTCGAATTTAGAATTAATTTTTGCCAAGACATCATCCACATTAAAATTAGCGGCAACTTTTGCAAGCAAACTTTCTTTATCAACGCCACCGTCAGCCGTAAACAAATCAGAAAAATCAGCAACAAGTTTAGCACCTTTCTCTGTAACGATTTCGACTATATAATTGCCATCCGTCATTTTGGTCAACAGGATATCGCTTCCTGCAGTACTGCCCGGACTTCCTTTTGTCGAGGTGCAAAAACAATAATCGTCGGATTTATTACAACTCAAGCCGATGATCGTGGTACGTTCCAAACGGGTGGTGTAGATTTTATCTATGCTATCCCAACAAAATATAGAGGATAAAGAATGAAACCCAAACGCATCGCAAGGACGAACTCCAATCAAAACCGATTGGGGAATGCTATCAAAATCATAATCCTGTTGGGTTAATTTTTTATTTTGCTTTTCGTAATCGAAAAGTTTTTCATTTCTTGGGAAAGCCACAGTCTTAGCGGAAGAAACCGTTACGATATAATCTTCTGTGATTTCATCAAAAGACGAAATCTTTAGAAAATCAATCATAGTGTCTTTTTTTACAGGCGCAACCACCTGATAGTTTTGCCCAATAAGTTTAGTTATAAGCGACCGATACGAATCTTTGGTCAATAATTTTCTTTCCATAGGTTTAACGGATAAAGTTTTCGTGATCTTCAGGTTTAAAAATAGCCAAAGCATTATCGGCACATATTGATGTTCCGGCAACGGAATCGAAAAACTGTTTCGAATCTAAAGCTACTTTGTATGTCAACAATTGAATCGGCAATTCCAACGGACAAGCTTTGCCGCATTGACCGCAGGTAACACAGCGTCCTGCCAAGTGCATAGCGCGCATCACATGCCATTCCAAATTTCCCAACGTATGCGATGGTACCGAAATCCATTGCGGCTGATTGATTTCAACCGTGCAGGTGGGGCAATAACACATAGGGCAAGAAGCGCGGCATGCATAACATTTGATACATTTCGAAAATTCATTTTCCCAAAATGCCCAACGGTCTTCCAAACTCATGTCTTCAATCTTTTTCATCATAGCCGCTTCCGCTTCGGTCAAACCATGATACAAAGTGGCTACATGTTTTTCAATTTCCTCAAAAGTGTTAAGTTCGATGATGTCGCCATTGCCTGCAAAAGCCAACACCATAAAATCACCATCGAATACTTGGTTTTCGGCAGCAAGTTCTACAATGCTTTTCAGGGTGTGATGATTGGCAACTATCACCTTTTTCTTATCGTGTTTTATTTCTTGACGATATAGATAAACGGCAATATTTTGGTCGCAGCTCTCATCAAAAATAAGTTTCGAGGCATGTTCCGCTTTTCTGATGAAAACAGGTCGGGCTTTGCCGCTTGTTCCTTTTTCGTAGCCCACAATCAGTCCGTAGTTCCCTGACTCGAGTAATTGTTGAGCTTTTTGTTGAAGATTATTCATTATTCTACCTCCTGAAATTCTGAATTTTTAATAAGTTTTTGATACGATGTTGCCGGACCTAACTGACGGAATTGGTCAACAGATTCATTAACCACCTCAGCCCATTTAGCGCCTTCGGCAGCCGACACCCACGAAAATACAATACGATTCACATCCATGCCGATAAAATCGAGCAAGTTGCGGAAAATCATCCAACGACGACGTGCATGAAAATTACCTGAAGTATAATGACAATCATTAGGATGGCAACCCGAAATAATGATACCATCGGCACCATTCGCAAAAGCTTTCATCAGCAGCATAAAATCGATACGCCCCGTACACGGGAAACGGATGATTTTTACATTCGTCGCATATTTTATACGGCTCGTGCCCGTTAAATCGGCGCCCGCATATGTACACCAATTGCACACAAAAGCAACCACTTTCGGTTCAAAATTGTTAGTATTATTTGTTTCCATTTCTTTTAATTTCGTTTTTATGATTCACATCAACTCTTACCATTCATTCAGCAATGCTTCCACTTCGGCGCACACCTGATCATGATTATAACCCAAAATATCAATAGATTTTGACTTACAGAAAGCAACACAAGTGCCGCATCCCTGACACAAACCCGGATTGATATGCGAAATAGTTTTAATGATATTGCCGCTACGATCTTTAATTTCTTCCTTATCTATTGCCTGATATGGACACACAGGGATACACATAAAACATCCCGTGCAACTCGAATACAACGGAGGTGCACATTTCTTTACCACAGCAATCAACGGATCGCGTTTCAACAAATCGTTGGAGAATAATCCTGCAATCTTAGCGGCAGCACCCGAAGCAGCCGCAACAGTTTCAGGAATATCTTTGGTGGATTGACACGCTCCCGCAAGATAAATACCCGCTGTGTTGGTTTCAACAGGTTTCAATTTGGGATGTGCTTCCGAGAAGAACTTATGTTTGTCATAAGAAACGTGTAACTTCTGTGCCAACTCTTCGCTACCCGGACTTGCTATACCTGCTGTGGCTAACACCACCATATCCGCTTCGATTTCCACCGGCTGACCCATCAACAAGGTGTCAACACCGCGAACAATCAACTTGCCATTCTTTTCATACACCTGCGAAACTCTGCCGCGTATATATTTCACTTCGTCTTCCTCTATGGCTCTACGAACAAATTCTTCATACATCTTGCCCGTAGCACGTATGTCCATATAGAATATATAAGGCGTGCCTTCATGAACTTTGTGTTTATACAGCATCGCATGTTTAGCGGTGTACATACAACAAATCTTCGAGCAATACTCTATGCCTTTTGCCGGATCGCGTGAACCTGCACAAGCAATAAACACTATTTTCTTTGGAATCTCTCCATCTGATGGACGACGTATCTCGCCTTTGGTAGGTCCCGATGCTGACGCCAAACGTTCGAACGCCAAACCGTCAATCACATCTTCATACTTACCATATCCATATTCAGGGAAGAAATTTGTTTTCAACACATCAAAACCTGTGGCAAGCAGCAAAGCACCTGCCTGAACTTCCACAAAACTATCTTCCTGATCAAAACGTATAGCTTTTGTTGGGCAAACAATTTCGCACACTTTGCATTTGCCTTTTATATAATACGTGCAATTCACGCGGTCAATAACAGGTTTGTTGGGAACCGCTTGTGGAAACGGCACATAAATCGCCGTCCGTTTGCCTAAACCTTGTTCAAACTCACTCGGGATTTTCTTCACAGGACATTTCTGTATGCAAGCCCCGCAACCCGTGCATAGCTTTTCATCCAAACTTTTCGATTTCAAACGTATCTTCACATTGAAATTGCCGATGGAACCATCCACGCTTTCAATTTCTGCGTATGTATATAGTGTGATGTTCGGATGACGTGCCACATCCACCATGCGTGGCGTTAAAATACATTGCGAACAATCCAGCGTAGGGAACGTTTCCGAAAGCTGCGACATGTGTCCGCCTATCGAAGGTTCGCGCTCCACCAACACCACTTTGTGTCCGGCATCGGCTATATCCAACGACGCTTGTATCCCTGCCACACCGCCACCTATGACAACGGCGGTTTTCGTAATTGGTACATAAATCGGCGCCAAAGCCTCATTACGTTTCACCTTTTCCACCAATGTTCTAACGATGTCTATCGCTTTGTCCGTCGTAGCATCGCTCTTTTCGTGCACCCACGAACAATGTTCGCGGATGTTTGCCATTTCACATAAAAACGGATTCAATCCTGCTTCTGCGCATGCATTACGAAATGTAGGTTCGTGCATTCGTGGTGAACATGCCGACACAACAACGCCCGTCAGGTTATGTTCTAAGATGGCTTCTTTCACCATATTTTGTCCCGGGTCCGAACACATATATTTGTAGTCAACACTGACCGTTACACCCGGAAATTCAGAAGCTACTTTCGCTACCTTTTCGCAATCAACCGTGGCACTAATGTTTTCACCACAATGACATATAAATACTCCTATTCTTGCCATATTTAGTTCTCCTCAGTTTTTTCTAATACAACTTGCGGCGCTGCCACTCTGTTTTGCAAACTGATGTTCACAGGAACAAAATGACGGTTGATGCCGGTTTCTTTTTGGCTTTTGCCCAATGCCATATCAATCGCCTGACTGATATAAAGTACGGGGATAGTTAATTTCTCGCCCATTGCTTTTTCAAGAGCGGGACGACGCATATCCAAATTGGAATGACACATCGGACAGGCAACTATAATCGCTTCAGCACCTCGGTCGGCTGCTTCTTTCACGATGCGACCCGACAACCTGCCCACGATATCCGTGCGACTTACCGACATGCCTGCTCCGCAACATTCCGTCTTGAAGGGCCAATCAATCGGGTTCGCACCCAAGCTCTTCATCACCTCGTCCATAGATTGCGGATCTTCTGTTCGGTCGAAATCCAACACATCATGCGGACGAACCAACAAACAGCCATAATAACATGCCACCTTTTTATCAAACAAAAATTGTTGCTTGCTCGCCACAAAATCTGCCACAAACATCTGTATAAATTGAACGATATTCAATATTTTGATGTCGCATTTCAGCTCGGCTTCAATGATGCCATTCACTTCTGCACGCAACGCATCGTCTTTCTTCAACTCATGTTGCACCATCGTCAGCCTGTTGTAGCAAGCCGCACAGGGCACCACTATGGTGTCCATCTCCGCCTCTTGCGCTTTTGCCAAGATGCGTGCCGGCAACGAAAACGATAAAATACTGTTCAGGTTGTGAGCCGCCGTAGCGCCACAACAATTCCAGTCGGGAACCTGCACCAACTCCACATCAAAAGCATTTGCAAGCGTAACTACCGATTCGCTGTATTCTCGCGA
Source organism: uncultured bacterium (assembly GCA_903858655.1). Classification (GTDB taxonomy): domain Bacteria; phylum Bacteroidota; class Bacteroidia; order Bacteroidales; family CAIWKO01; genus CAIWKO01. Next base: position 7,291 of record CAIOJS010000409.1, read on the forward strand.
AGAGCCTTCCAGCGAACATCCGGGATAATATCCTATTTTTTTCTGCATTTCTTTATCTTTTTAGTTCATGTTTTTGCCGCCCTGCTTTGCCCTTAAAAAAACAACGCACTGCAACAATACCCTATAACTATGATTTCTTTGTTTTCTTAAAAAATTCAGCAACTTGTTTCCGTCCCTTTATCATTTCAGGCAGGATGGGCAATTTGCCGCGCGTCATCATACTCGGCACCATATTCACATCTTGCATCAAATGCCACGAGCGCAACTTATAATCTGCCACCAAGCTGATTTCGTGCAAACGTCCCGTAAACTTTATCGAATCCAAAAATGCCTTATGGAAACTTATGATATTTTTCGACTTCGGATGCGACAAACCTTCCGCAAGCGACTTCTGACGCATAAAATCCATCGCCTTCGGTATATCTATCTCCATCGGACAACGCGACAAACACATCTCGCACGAAACACACAACCAAATGGTTTGCGACTTCAAAAGCTTCTTGTCATTTTCCGGGTCTTCGGTTTGCAGCAGACGCATCGCCACACTGGGCGGATATTCCATCTCGTTTGAAACGGGACAGCCCGCCGAACATTTGCCACACTGATAGCATTTCGCGCTTTTCACTTCTGTGGCATGGTGCAATTTCGCGCTCAGCGAATTGTTTTCTATATGAGCTGACATAAATTTTACCTTTTTATAATGAGTATATGTTTAAATCAAAAATTTAATTATCGAATCGGGCGCAAAGTAAGTAAGATTATTTGACCCTACCAAACATTTTCTGAAATATTTTTTTCTTTGTTTTTATTTTCTTTGTAACCGTTTGAACCATTGGAGTGTATTTTTTTTGTTTTTGATTTAAGAAAAAACCATCTACTTGCTGAGAACATCAAGCGGCACTAAGAATTTTACTTACCATTTTTTGTGTTTCAGCATGCATAAAATGATGTTGATGAAAAAAAGTAAAAATAAAATTTTCAGATAACGAAAAAAGTTTGTCTATACAGTATCAAATATGTTCTTCGCATGATGCTTAATAAATCTTATAAGTCTTTGTTTTTGATCATCTCCTTTCTGAGGGGCGAGTCGGGAAATGTTTTGCATTGCTTGATGGATAAGGGTTGTAGGGGATTGAGATTGTTGGTGGAGAGGTTGTTTGATTGGGTTCAGGGGGGAGTATCTCATAAAGTGTGTAAACCATAAAAGTTATTCTAAAAATATTTTTTGACCTTCACAAATTGGTCTGAAAAAATATTTTTGGAAATAACTTTTACGTTAGCAATTATAAACGCACATTTTATTA
>CAIOJS010000410.1 GCA_903858655.1 uncultured bacterium
CCCTTGTGGGTCTCCAGTGCAGCAATGAATTAAAATCTTCATTTCCGATCTGGAGACCCACAAGGGGCCTCCCTACATCTCCAATGTTCGTATGGTGGCTTTTCATTTTAACTGCCAAGTAGACCCACAAGGGGCCTCCCTACATTCACCAATTGAAAATTAACAAAGCAACTATGAGCGACTATTAGTTAATTGAGATCTCTTTTTTGATTACCAAATCGCCCTTGCGTGGAAGTTTGATGTTCAGAATTCCGTTCTCGAATGTTGCTTCAATTTTATCCGTGTCAATACTACGGGGTAAAGTGAATGAACGTTCGAAAGAAGTTTTGATAAATTCACGCCTTGAATATGTTGTGGTTTCTTCTTTGCTTTCAAATTCCGCAGAGATCGTTAGCGTGGTGTTTTCTACAGATATTTTAACTTCATCCTTTGAGTACCCCGGAATAGCCAGTTGTAGTTCGTATACTTCTTTGTTTTCGATTACGTTGACTGCCGGCTCAAAAGCATTTATTCCGTTTGTTGCTACCTTACCCAAAAAGTCGTCCATAAAGGTGCCTAATGTTGATTGATTCCATCTTACAAGTGTCATGATTTATTCCTCCATTTTTATGTTTATACTTTTTTATGAATTTTATAAGAGGGGTTCAATCTTTGTACCAAAGCTAAAATGGGGCCAAATATGCTTATAAAACGGCCAATATGGCAGTGATAAGATATTGTGTAATGACATAATGGCCGGTTTTATGAAAAATTTGATCTAAAAGAGAGGGTGGCCACAAGGGCGGCTCCTACATTGAAAATGTTGTTTATTATGTTGTAAAAGTTTAAATTTGGAACAAAATTGGCGTCATGATTTCAGAAGTCCGACATTTACTTCACAAGGATTTGTCTTTGGAATTGCGAAGAATGCACCACATCAATGGTCTGTTGTTATTCGTATTGGGGACCGTATTTCTCTGTTTCCTGAGTTTCCAGTCAAAACTGGAGCCCGAGAAATGGAATGCCCTTTTTTGGATCATTCAATTGTTTGCCGCGGTACATGCATCGGGACACAGTTTTTCAGGTGAGCATCCTAACCGCCACATCTATTATTATTCAATTGCTTCACCAGGGGCGATATTGTTGTCGAAGACAATCTACAATTTTATCTTGTTATTGATTACCGGGTTAGGCTCTTATGCTGCGTTCTGGCTATTGTTGGGCTCTCCTGTTACAAATGTGCCAAACTTTCTGGTTATTATTGCATTGGCAGCATTGGGTTTTGCTTCGATACTGACATTGGTGGCAGCGATAGCTTGGCGATCGGGACATAATTTCAGTCTGATGGCGATATTGAGTTTCCCTGTGATGTATCCGTTTATGATTGCATTGATAAAGGCAAGTCTGCTTTCGATCGGTAATGCGCAGACGGCTTCAATATTGGGATTCATGCTGGTGTTGATATTGATTTCAATATTGGCTATTGCACTGGCTTTTATTCTTTTTCCCTATTTGTGGAAAGAATGAATAACAGAAATTGTTTTAACTTTTAGAGAGATAAATTGTTTAGCCAAGCAAATATTTATTACCGGATAAAGAAAAAGGATACGATGAAGAAAATGTGGTGGAAGATTTTGGGGTTAATGCTTGTTTTGTATAGTCTGATTGCCGGGTTGCTGATCCCGGTTCCTGACCTGCCGGTTATACACGAAAGCATACGGAATATATTTTACCATGTTTGCATGTGGTTTACATTGCTAACCTTATTGTCTATCAGTGCTGTAAATGCAGTCAGATATCTCTCTGGATTCGAGGATAAATACGACTTTCGTTCTGTTGAAGCTGCTTCGACAGGCCTGTTTTTTGGGATGCTTGGACTATTGACCGGGAGTATCTGGGCCAGATTTTCCTGGGGAACTTTCTGGACCAATGATCCACAGTTAAACGGCGCTGCCGTCAGCATGCTGATTTATGCCGCCTATTTTGTGTTGCGTGGATCGATGAATGATTCGGAAAAGCGGGCACGGATTTCGGCTGTTTACAATATTTTTGCTTTCATCATGATGATCATCTTCCTGTTGGTCCTTCCAAAACTGGCAGTTGGTTCTGTTCATCCGGGCAAAGGTGGAAATCCAATGGCGCTGGTTGGATTGGATAATACGATGCGGATGGTGTTTTATCCGGCTGTAATAGGTTGGATTATTATTGGTGTCTGGATTTATCAGCTTAAGCTGCGATTAAAAATTATCAACGAATTAAATGAAATTTAAGTTATGGAAACGAAGATATATGTTGTTATTGCTGTAATTGCAGTCATCTTTATAGGTATTTCAATTTTGCTTATTCGTTTGGATCGGAAACTGACCAGGATTGAGAAAGAGCAAAACAGAAATACCAAAAAATAAGTTTTTTTTTAAATACTTCTCATGAAACGAATTCATATTGTTCTCATTATAGTTATCATTGTTGCTATCGGTGTTGTTATGACTACTTTGGTAGGAAGTAGCACCTATGCTGATTTTTCGACGGCCAAAAAATATAGTGGTTCTGATTACCAGATTATAGGCGTGCTGAACACCCATAAACCCATTGTTTATGATGCACTTAAAAATGCAAACAGCTTCACTTTCTTTATGAAGGATAAGGACAGTACCGAAATGAAGGTCGTATATAGTGGTACAAAACCACAGGACTTTGAAAAGTGTGATCAGGTTGTGATTTCAGGATCGGC
>CAIOJS010000411.1 GCA_903858655.1 uncultured bacterium
ATTTGAGATTAATACATAATTAATCCTTCATCATTACTAACTTAAAACAACTAATATGAAAACATCATTACAAAGCATTTGTATAATCACATGCATGTTTATTTCATCACAACTTTTTGCTCAATGGCAGCCATGCGATAGCGGAAGTATAGGAAGTGCCTTATGCTTATTAGAGTCATCAGGTAAGATATTAGTTGGAACTCCTTATGGAATACACGTTTCTACGGATAATGGACTAACATGGGCACAGTCAAACTCGGGTTTGATACTCACGCCCCAATGCTTTATATATTGTTTAGGAAAAAGTTCAGCAGGAATATTCGCAGGCTCCATGACAAAAATATATTTTTCAAATGATAATGGAGCATCGTGGAATGTTTGTAACAGTTTAGTATATGAACCAAAGGGGTTTGCCTTTTTGGGAGATACGGTATTTGTTGCAACAAATTATGCAGGCATACTGATGTCTCCGAATAATGGTGCCACATGGACGCCTATGAACAATGGACTTACTACGGATACCGTTTATTCTATTGTAACTAAAGGGCACCAGTTGTTTGCCGGCACATATAATAATGGAGTTTTTGTTTCATCAAATTCTGGGGCGAGTTGGTCAAGTGTGAGCAATGGTCTTCCTATTCCAGCAACAATTTATTGTCTTGAAACAGATGGAACTAATCTGTTTGCAGGAGTAACTGCTCATGGAATGTTTCAGTCTTCCAATGATGGTGCATCTTGGTTTCAAGTTTCAGGAGGATTACCGACAGATGGAACAATAACAGATATATTTAGTATAGGAAATGCCTTACTTGCTGCCGACTCAGGAGCCTATCGTTCTTTAGATCATGGTGGAACTTGGACTGGCTATAATGACAATGTTAATATCGCGGGCGGATGCGGTGCAGTAACATATTTACGTTGTTTCTGTGCCAATTCATTGTATGTTTTTTGCGGAATTTCAGCAGGTTGCCCTATAAGTGTTTACAGAAGGGACATAAATGAAGTTGTTTCAACAAATGAATATCCATATTTCACACCAAACATTATCCTGTTTCCTAATCCAACTTCAAACCTTTTGCATCTCCAACTACCCGATTCTTTTGGTGAGGTAAAAACATTGTCCATTTATAACAGTCTTGGGCAATTGCAAAATATACAAGGAAATATAGCTACGCTCAATTTCAGTGGATATAAGGCAGGCTTGTACTATTTAATTGCAACCAATTCAAATGGAGCAACTATACATGGCACAGTGCTAAAAGAATGACAATTAGCTATTTTAGATTAAGAACAATACTTTCTTAATCCATGGCTTATTGCCAAACCAAGATAAACTGAAATTCATGTTCAATTTGAAGTGCTAATCAGTTGTTTACCAATATCAAAAAACACTTATCCAACCCATTGCGGTAAAGCTTGGATTTGGTATATGCCTGCCCGACTTCATCACGCAAGCGGGGAATTTGGAACTTACATGCAATTACCTAAATTCTCCTTAGTGTGCCTTAGTGAACTTAGTCTTGTCCCGTACCTTCCTATTTACAGCAATGCTTGGAAGGTCGGGAGTATCCGTGGTTTTCTCCTTGAAGCTTGGAATTTGGATCTTGGTATTTGGATCTTTCCCCATCTAGGCTTCCACGTCTAAAAACTCTTCCGCATCATCGTATGCTTCGATTTTGCGTCCTAAGATAGGCAGAATTTTACCCACAATATATCCGCACATCAATGCCAAAACAATGGTGATTACCATACCCAGGAGTTGATTGCCGATGTTCAATCCGCGGGCAATAGGCAACACTGCCAAACCGCCCATCAAACCAGGGATACCATGCAGGTTGGTCACTCCGCAAGTGTCAATAATTTTCATCCACTTTTGCTGATGAGATTGTATCACCGCGAAGCCCATAGTGGAAACGCCTCCTGCCATAATACCGATGATAGCCGCCATGGAATGACTTGCCACCACGCAGGAAGAGCCGATAGCCACCCCACCTGCAAGTGCTGCATTGGCAATATCGGCAATGCTGACTTTTTTGCGCAGCGAAATCGAAAAAATATACGTAGCCAAGGTGGATCCACAGAGGGCGAAAATAACATTCACCACCGTGTGAGGCATCTGGGCAGGTGTCACCAAAGCGGCGCAGAAACTGGGCCAGAAAATCCACAACGCCATGCTGCCCAACATCGAATAACGGTCGGAAGTAGCGTCCGATTCTATGGTTGTTTCCATGTCCTGTTTGGTGGTCATGGTGAGCGCCACACCCAAACCAAAAATAGCCCCGAAAGCATGTATCACGATGCTTCCGCCAACATCCACAACACTGCCCGGATCAATAATACCCAATCCGCCGCCCAAAACGATCCATTCGTTGAAAGCATAAGCAGGCACAAAGAGTAGTCCCAACAAAATATACTGTGGCATTTTCAATCTGCCCAACACGGCTCCGGCAGCTATCAGCAAACTGGCAGCACCAAATTCAGCCAAGATGAGTTTCTCGATTTCGTTTGAAGCGACACCCATCCAACCTGTGTTGCGAATTAAAAAATACAAAGGCAAAGCCGTGCTCACCAAAAGAAAAGTGGCTGTTAATGCCGAGCGTCCGTATTTGCGGACAAAAACCATCAGGAAGCCAAAGCCTATCAACAACATCATCATGATATGGATGGCGCGATTGTAGCGTTGATCGTTCATAACGGAATCAGGAAGTTCGCTGCTCGCCAATTCCTGAGCAAAAGAAATGGACGAAAGTACCGCCAATCCTAATGTAATAGAGAGTTTTTTAAGAATACTGGAAAAATACATAATGCAAGATATTTTAATTAATAAATGATTTCAGGGTGCAAAAATATTCATTTAAGTAATAGAAAAAATGTTTTTGCAATTTTATGTAAAACACCTAATTGTTTCACATAAAAAAAATCATTATTATACGTAGCTATCTTGCCTTCGTATGTAATAAAAAACGAATAAACGAAAACCCTATGAGTCTATAGGGCTTTCGTTGGTGTGATGTATATTGATTTACAAAGCGCCTTCGTCGTAAGCCTTTTCACCGTGCTGCGAAAAGTCGAGACCTATGATTTCAGAATCTTTTGTAACGCGAACGGGTGTGATTAAGTTTATTAAAATCAACATGATATAGGTGAAGATAAATGCATAAGCTGAAGCAAGCACCACGGCAATAGTTTCTTTCATGAAGAAATTTGAGCTGCCAAACCACAAACCATCGGCTCCACCGGGATTAATTGCTTTCGAAGCAAACACACCTAGCAAAATACAACCTAAAAATCCACCTACACCGTGCACGCCCCAAACATCGAGAGCATCGTCCCATTTCCATTTATTCTTAAACTGAACCGCCAGATAACAAACACCGCCGGCGGCGATACCAACTAGGGGTGATGCCCAAACAGGAATAAAACCGGCACAGGGCGTTATGGTAGCCAAGCCAGCAATTGACCCCGTAAGCAGTCCGATAAATTTTGGCTTCTTCTGATGAAACCATTCAATGATAACCCAGGTGACAGTGGCAAATGAGGCTGCAATATCCGTATTAATAAAAGCTAATGAAGTGATATGGTCAACAGCTACTTCGCTGCCTGCATTGAAACCATACCATCCGAACCATAAAAGCCCGCTGCCGATAGCTACCAAAGGAATACTATTGGGTGTATTGTTTTTCTCAACACGCGCACCCACATAAAATACAGATGCAAGCGCTGCAAAACCTGCTGTTGCATGAACTACAATACCACCTGCAAAATCAATAACACCCCATTCGGCTAAAAGCCCACCACCCCAAATCATGTGTACAAAAGGATAGTACACCAGAATCTGCCAGAAGGTGAGGAAAATCATGTAAGCCTTAAAGTTTACACGATTTGCGAAAGCACCTGTAATCAGCGCCGGTGTGATGATGGCAAACATCATCTGATAAGCGATAAAAACAAACTCAGGAATTTTACCGTTGGTGTACATCGAGTCCATTCCAACTCCATAAAGAAAAGCTTTGTCAAAGTTTCCGATGATACCACCGGCACCACCACTGAAACACATCGAATAGCCAAAAATTACCCACAGAACCGTTGTCCAGCCCAGCGAAGCAAAACTTTGAATCATAATACCAAGAATATTTCTCTTGGTTGCCAAACCCCCGTAAAAAAACGCGAGTCCCGGCGTCATTAACATAACAAGACTGCATGCAAGAAGCATAAAGCCTGTTGAACCTGTATCCATAATAAACCTCCTATTTTAAGTAATTAATAAAAATTAAATTGTAAGTCCAAAAACAAAGTAGAATCCCGACGACTGCGGGTTATATATCACCGATGCCTTCACAGGCAAATCAAAATGCTCCGATAGTTTTATCTTTCTATAGCCCGTAATTCCTGTATTGACCACTGCAAACTTGTGTGTATAAGACGGAGAGCTATACGCACTGGCAAAAGGTGTGGCACCCACAAAAACATCGAAATTATATTCCTTTATTACGAAGGTGTATCCTAACTCCAAATAGGTAGAATAACGATTCTTAAAGTTGACAGACTGCACCAACTTCGAAGGGGTGAAAACGGTATCCGTAGGTGTTTTGTCATTACCATAAATATAGGTTGCAGCCATTACACTGATGGGAAATTTTTCCGGTCCTTTATAGCATAACATGGCTTCGAAGGTATGTGAGGTGTATTTCGACATGGTCATGCCTGTGGTGGTATCAAAATCTATTTTGTTGGGCGATTTGCAAATGGAATATCTGGTGTCATTCAAACTGGAAGCCAAAGCAGGGGCATAGTAGTCAGTCAAGCAAAGTGAGAAGCCTTTCAACGAATATTTCAAATACAAATCGGATTCAAGATAATTTGATGTGATAGCAACAGCACCCCAATAGCCCATCTCAAAGTTTCCTATATTGAAGGAAAGCGTAGGCTGAATGCTGGGCGAACTTCCATAGTCCATGCCACGCCATACATAACGGCTCATAATATCGGCACCAACATTTAATTTGAAGGGAAACTTGCATTTTTTCTCCTGAGCAATAACCGTATTGCTTGCAAATAACACGCACAGAACTAAGGAAATAAATAGATATCGTTTCATATAAACTCGTTTACACAATGATTTTTTTCACGATGTAAAAGTATTGTATATTGAAAAGGTCGCGTGTAATGGTTTATGCGTAATTTTAGCTAAAACAATCACCTACGAATAGGTAAATTACCTATAAAGGAAGTTATTCTGTAATCTCGATGATTTTATGTTTTATACCATATATTATAAGCTCTGCGGTTGACTTTAGTTTCAGTTTGCTCATAATATGGTTTTTATGACTATCCACTGTGCGGACACTAATGAATAATTTGTCGGCAATTTGCTTGTTTGATAAGCCTGCACCTACTTGTTCGATGATTTCTTTTTCGCGGATGGTTAGCGTTTCGTCTCTGTCATTGCGTTCAAATCCGAGACGAGATTTTTTGATATAACTTTTTAAGATGTTTGATGAAATAAGTTTGCCAAGATATTCTTCGCCCTGCGCAATTGTATAGATAGCATCCAACAATTCTTTGCGCGAAGTATCTTTCGGCAGATATCCTTTTGCCCCATTAATCATAGCATTGACAACAAAATCTTCATTTTTATGCATAGATAGTATCAAAATATTGATTTCAGGATATTGCTCAGAGATTATCTTTGCCAGTTCTATTCCTGATGTCTTTGGCATAGTGATATCAAGAACCAAAACATCGGGCTTGAATACTTTGAGCAAACTCATCAATTCTTCGCCATTGGATGCTTCAGCTATCACTTCGAGATTTTCTTCATCCGATAATAAGGATTTGATACCATCGCGAAAAATCTGATGGTCGTCTGCCAATATGATTTTGATGTTCTTCATAGTTAATAGGTATTATACTTTATTCTTTAATAGCACTTCAATGATGGTTCCAACGCCCGGAGTAGAAATTAAACGGAAGGTGCCGCCGAGTATTTCAGCGCGGTCGCGCATATTGTAAATTCCGTTGCCCGATTTTCTTTTATGCGTAGAGTCGAAACCATTGCCATTATCTGCGATGATTAGCTTGATGGAATCCGGTTCAAAGACAAAGGAGATATCCACTTGGGTGGCTTCGGCATGTTTCACAATATTATTCAATGCCTCCTGAATGATTCTATACAGATAAATCTTAATATTATCAGCGCATTCATTCGGGATGGTGTTATAATGAAATGTAAGCCCAATGTCATTGGCAGTTCGGATATCTTCGCACAGATTTTCTATGGCACTGATAAGTCCGAATTGTGTCAAAACAGGCGGCATCAGATTTTCGGACATGCTCACCACTTCTTTAGATACATCAATCAACAGATTTTTGGCGTCCTCAATGATTTTAACCTTTAAATCGTCGCCGGCATTTTCGGCACGTTCCAATTTCATCTTTACTGCAAGTATGCGTTGCCCCAAACCATCGTGCAACTCCCGCGAAAGCCTTTGTCGTTCCTGCTCTTGTCCATCAATCACCGAGGTGATACGCTTGGCTCTTTCCACCTGGATTTCGTCAGTCTGCATCTTTATTTTTGTTGTCATTTGGTTGAAAGCACGTGTTAGGTCGCCTATTTCATCCGTGGAAGTAGTATTGAGTTTTACATCAAACTTCCCTTGCGCAATAGAATTGGCTGCCAATTTCAAACGAATGATAGGGGCAGAAACTCTCCGCGAAATAATATAAACTATACCGAATATGATGATAGCTGTGATTAGACTTAATATGATGATACTATTGCGGAGCGTATATATAGGTATCATGGCTTCCTCCAAATCAATTTCGACCAAAATAACCCAATGTAATCCGGGGATATTTATTTTGCCAAAAGAACCTAAAACCGTGATGTCGCGATAATCTCTGTATTCACCTGTCCCAATGTTATTATTGAATGCATTCTCAACGGCGGTAGTTTTAACTTCCAAGGTATTGATGGAATTGCTTTTGAAACGCGATGAGGTTTTCATCTTTTTATCCATACCCACCACATATGCTTCGCCCGTTTTGCCCAATCCATTTAATATATTTGTATTAAACATGATGGAATTAATGGGTGTCATGTCCATTTCCAACACTATCACGCCCTCATTCAAATTAGTAATGTTATTGATGATGGGAGCACCAACAAAGATTTTTTTGTTGGCGATATCATCAATAATGGATGCCCTCTTTGCATTCTCTATGCTTGTCAATTGTTTCGCGAAATTAGTAGCGAAATGTTCAGGAAAAATAATATTCTCTTGCGACAAACTATCATCCAACTGAATCACCAAATTCAACCATTTGCTTTTGATAATAATATTTTTGTAGTTGAAGCGCCCTCCAAAGTGCTTTTTGATTTTCTCATTATACTCTGAAAGTATATACGTTCTGAAATCATCCTGTCCCATCTTTGATGCGATTGATTTTTCTTTTTTACCAATAATTTCCGCCCAGTTTTCGTAACGACTGAGCTGATTGGCTTCATCCATTCTTTCGAGGAAATAGTTTTCGAGGTTGCGTTCTTTCTCAAATTTCACTGAATTCAACTGATCGTAGGTGCGGGAGATGAGCGCATTCTTCGAGGTGAAATAGGAATATATACTTAAGATAAAAATGGTCGTCAAACTCAAAGCAAAATAATACCCAAACAATTTTTGAGTGAGCGTAGTTCTACTTTTTGCCATGGCGTTTGATACTAAAGAGAAATCAGCGGATCATAAAAACTCAATCCGAACTGCATCATATATATGAAGCCCCAACAGCTTGCGGGCACTGCCTTTGTTGATGGCAATCTCGAGCAAACTTGTGGATCCGAACAGCAACACAATTTCGCCATCCGCCACATCCAAATACGATTTGTCTATCGTTTGAATTTCTTCTGCTTTCAGATGCACTACATACTTGCGATTTTTGGCAACTTCACGAAAAATCTTCTCGGTGATGTTGGTGAAGGCATTGCCATAAGAATCGAAATAGGTGATGATGCCTTTGATGGTGTTTTTGTCGGGCACGGGCAAATATCCTTTCAACACGCGGAAGTTTTCTTTCTCCACGCCTATCTCTTTCAAGTCTTTGTTTTCAGCAATATGACACGCCACTTTGGCAAACACATCCCGCGAAGGAAAGGTGAAATAGTCGCTATCTTGCGCCACGGTTATCTCCACGATTTTGTCGGGACGTGTGTCGCATATCAACCTAAAAATCCCATTGTCGGCACCAATAAAATAATGGTTGTCGTAATAAACAAGCATGTGGGGCGACTCCACCGACGATTCGGAGTTCACCCCAATGATATGAATGCTGTTTTTCGGAAAGTTTTTGTATCCGTTTTTGACCACAAAAGCCGTTTCGGAGATACTAAATTTAGTTATGCTATGGGTAATATCCACAATGCTTGCCTGTGGAATGCGGCATAATATGGCACCTTTCACAGCCGCCACATAATGATCTGTCAAGCCCCAATCGCTTGTTAGTGTGATTATAGACATATTCTTCAAGAAAAAAAGTTTCGCCAAAATTACAAATTAAAACGTTGCTATGGATTTTTTTAATAATTTTGATGCAAATTTTAATTCACCATAGCTTCAAAGCATGACCGAAACAACCATCACTTTAGACTTTATGAACCCCGTAGCTTTCTTCGGTGTCAACAATCAAAACATTGAACTGCTGCAAAAATCCTTCCCTAAACTAAAAATCGTAGCACGCGATTCGAACTTGCGAATCATTGGTGACGAACAGGAAATTACGGAATTTGAATCGCTCATAAATCTCTTGATAAAACATCACAACAATACAGGTTTCTTAACCAAGGAAGATATTTTGTTGTACTTGGATGCCGACATGGAACCTCCGACGAAGGAGGAAGATGCCAACAACGACATCATTGTGCATTGCCACAGCGGACAGTTGGTGAAAGCCCGCACGCCCAATCAGAAACGATTGGTGAAAAGTTATGCCGACAACGATTTGATATTTGCCATAGGTCCTGCCGGGACGGGCAAGACTTATACGGCAGTGGCTTTGGCGGTTCGCGCTTTGAAAAATAAAGAGGTGAAGCGCATAGTGTTGACTCGTCCTGCGGTGGAAGCAGGGGAGAACCTTGGCTTTTTGCCCGGCGATTTGAAAAACAAATTAGATCCTTATATGCAACCGCTCTATGATGCGCTGTGGGATATGCTGCCCGCGCAAAAACTTTCGCAATATATAGAAGATCGCGTCATTGAGATTGCGCCATTGGCTTTTATGCGCGGCAGAACCTTGGACAATGCCGTGGTGATTTTGGATGAAGCGCAAAACACGAGTATCAGTCAGATGAAAATGTTTTTGACACGTTTGGGCAGATCCGCTAAGTTCATCGTGACGGGCGACCTCACACAGATTGATTTGCCTCGCAATCAATCCTCGGGGCTGACTCACGCCACAAAAATATTGAAAGACATCGAAGGCATAGATTTTATTTATTTGAACAATAAAGATATCTTGCGCCACAAACTCGTTACGAAAATTATTAATGCATACACGGCGGAATAATCAAAGAAATATGTAATTTTGTAAACCAATTTAAACTTATATTTTCCATGAATAATGCAATAGTAAAAACAAATTTCAATTTCCCCGGACAGCAAGATTTATACGTTGGCAAAGTGCGCGACGTGTATAATATCAAGGATGAACTGCTGATGATGATCGTCACCGACAGGATTTCGGCTTTCGATGTGGTGTTGCCCAAAGGGATACCTTACAAGGGACAGGTGCTGAACCAAATTGCTTCCAAGTTTTTGGACGAAACCGCCGACATTGTTCCCAATTGGAAGATTGCTACGCCCGACCCTATGGTGACGGTGGGTTTGAAATGCGATGCCTTTAAGGTGGAGATGGTCATTCGCGGTTATTTGTCGGGGCATGCCTGGCGCGAATATAAGGCGGGCAAACGCAGTTTGTGTGGCGTGGACATGCCTGAAGGTATGCGCGAAAACGATAAGTTTCCCAAGCCTATCATCACCCCCACAACCAAAGAAGCCGTGGCGCACGACGAAGACATCTCGAAGGAAGACATCATCAAACATGGCTTGGTTTCGTTGGCAGATTATGAACAATTGGAACGCTACACCTATGCCTTGTTTGAGCGCGGCACCGAAATTGCCGCTAAGATGGGTTTGATTTTGGTGGATACCAAATATGAGTTTGGCAAAAAAGACGGCGTCATTTATTTGATAGACGAAATTCATACGCCCGATTCCTCGCGTTATTTCTACAGGGAAGGTTATGAAGATCGCCAACAACGCGGCGCGGCGCAAAAGCAATTGTCGAAGGAGTTTGTTCGCGAATGGCTGATGGCTAATGGGTTTCAAGGCAACGCAGGCGAAACAGTGCCCGACATGACTCCCGAAATCGTCAACAGCATTTCCGAACGCTATATTGAACTCTACGAAAGCATCTCAGGCGAAAATTTTGTGAGAACCGATGTGGGCAATGTGTTGGAAAGAGTGGAGAGGAATATTTTGGGGTTTTTGGAGGGGAGATAGTTGTGTAGTGGGATGGTTTGATTGTTGGATGGAAGGATGAATTGTTATATTGTTGAATTGTTTTATTGATATTTGTTGGTGCAAGTCTAAAGGAATATGATAAGATACCGTTGGAATTATTTCTTTCTCTTATATGTCTTATAGGCTTCTTCCCTGCAATTTTCAAATTCTTTGCTCCACTCAACGGCAGGGGCATTCGCCATTTCTTTTTGAACATCATCTTCCAACAAACGGAAGCGTTGATATTCCAATTCTTCTACCATTATTTTTTTAATTTTCTCTACGCCCAATAATCGAATTAAATCGTCTTGTACAGGAACCTGAATTGTTGTCATTTTGTTTGTTTTTTAATTGTATTAAAATTTTGTTCCAATAAATTCATAGTTTTCAATGCCATGCTGCTTCTCTTAATGTTTTTGCATCCAAATTTCTTTTCGAAAAAATAGTTTCTAAATCAGAGATGTCAATTGATTTGTTTCCTAACAATACTGCCACTCCGTTGATTAAAAACGGTTCTTCTTTCTTTTTGGCTTTGGGTGTGATAATGGAGAAATTAAAATACTTCGAAAAATCTATCAAAGCATCTAATGTCCGCTTGTCTTTATATTTTATCAATAATTCTGGCATAAAAAATTTTTATACAAAGTTACGTATTATTATTTAATCTTACACCTACTTCATAATTTTTTTTCACATTAGAGTTTAAAGGCAAGGGACATTATCCTGCTTTTTAAAACACAAATCCTGTTTTTAATATCAAATAGTTAGAGAACGTCTCCACAGGTCCAGTACCTATTAGTAAACCGTAAGTATCAGTAAATTTGATAATTTGTCTGTTATATTGAAATCTATACCCTAATCCGAGTATCCAGGAAAAGTGATTAACAATATTTATTTTTATGCCTATTTGCGTATTGGTTATAACATCACCCTTTTGAAAATATGGTTTTTGTTTTATATTAGCAGCACGAACGGCATAACCTACACCAAAATCGAGAAAAGGTGTTACTTTCTTTTTGAGTAAATCTATTCTAATATCTGCAAATATTGGCATGTTAATAATGTTTTCAGGACATTCTATGCCTATGCCAATTCCTAAGAAAAAGTTTCGATTGAATTGGTATCCATTAATGGTTGTAACTGAGACAAACTTATTACTATTTTTGTTTTTAAAAGATGTATTTTCTATAGATGATTTATACGATATGTTTCCAAATCCAAACAAACCGCCTACTTCTGTAATATTTGAGAAATGTCCATGTTTCTTAATGGGAATAATGTTTATAGAATCCTTTGTTTGAGAAAATAAAAGTTCATTAATTACAAACATTAATGCGATACAAAACAATACATATTTCATATTATCAATTTTAGTTTTTTAATTCTCCTTCTTGACTATAGTATAACTCAGAAAAAGCTTTTCAAGTGTAAAAGTAAGATTTTATAAGTAGATCAA
>CAIOJS010000412.1 GCA_903858655.1 uncultured bacterium
AAATGTTTTATTTTTGTATAAAAAAATGAAATCTAAAGTACTCTTAAAGATTCTTTGGAAAGCGCTTCGCTATGCCATTATTGCAATTGCTATCATTGTTACAACTCTTATTGCCCTTCTCATTTATCTGCAGGTAACCGATTATCAGCCGGCATCTTCTGAAAAAATAATCGTGAAGAATACTGCTAAGCAGACAAAAATTGAGAAACAAGACCTAACATTGTTGACATGGAATATCGGGTATTGTGGTTTGGATAAGAAAATGGACTTCTTTTATGATGGCGGCACCAAAGTGCGTCCCAATGCTAGTAGTTTTCAAAAGAATTTGAATGGCGTTTTCCAATTTCTTACCGAAAATGATTCGATAGATTTTATATTTCTGCAGGAGGTGGACACCGCTGCGAAAAGAAGTTATTATTCAAATGAGGTGTCTTTATTTTCGCAGGCGTTGGCGAACTATTCTTTTAGCTTTGCCACTAATTATAATGTGAAATTTGTGCCTGTGCCCTTATTTAAGCCCATGGGGTACGTGGTTTCCGGAATCACGACCTTTTCGAGGTTTGCACCTTCGTCTTGTGTGCGCTATGCATATCCGGTGAATTACTCGTGGCCCATGAAATTGCTCATGTTGGATAGGTGTTTTATGTTGCAGCGCTATCAATTGGCAAATGGCGAAGAGTTGGTGTTGATTAATCTGCACAATTCGGCGTTTGATAATGCCGATTTGTTGCGACAATATGAGCTGTGGATGTTGCGGGGGTTTTTATTGGCGGAGTATGCGAACGGAAACTATGTTATAGTGGGCGGCGATTGGAATGAAAACCCGCCGGATTATGACAGACTGCAGTTTAATTCCGGATATGTGAAAAAATTGGGCACACCGATGATTCCAAAGGATTTTGTGCCGAGTAATTGGCATTATGCTTTTGATAAAAAGACTCCTACGAATCGGGATGTGAATACAGCCTACATCAGGGGCGTTACTCCGACAACCATCTATGATTTCTTTATCACTTCGCCGAATATTGTGGTGGATAGAGTGAAAGCCATAAACTGTAATTTTGAATTCTCGGATCATCAACCGGTATATATGCATGTGCGCCTCGACCAAAGTGCTTTGAGCGGTTGTTCGGAAGATTGTTTGCAGGAGATATCTTTGCTCAAAGATTCCATAAAGATGGTGAAGGACAAAGCGCCGAAGAAATGGGTGAAAAAGAAATAGACCTAATCGCTCAGAAAGAATTCGGAACTGATGCGATCGGCAAACAAAAAGCCCTCATCGGTTAAAGAAACGCTGTCGGCGCTTATGGTCAATAACGGAGAATCTTGGTATTTCGACAGAATATTATTGAAATCGCTTCGCTGATTTTCTGAAAATAGGCGTGCAAGCTCAGCGAAGTTTATACCTTTGTTGGTTCGGAGCGCGGTCATGATGTATTCGTTATATATGTTGACGGGGGATAGTAGTTCTTTCGTGAACGGCACTTTATGGCTGTCAATTTTTTCCACATACTCAGCCAAATTTGAGCAATTCCATTGTCGTGACTTGGTGTCGTAAGAGTGTGCCGAAGGTCCGATACCCAAGTAGGGGATGCCCGACCAATACGACGCATTGTGTTTTGACTGAAAGGTGGGAAGGCAAAAATTAGAAACTTCGTAGTGCTCAAAATTATTATCCCGCATAAATTGCATCAGATAGCGAAATTGTTGCGCACTATGGTTGTCCGAAACATCGGCAAGTTTTCTTTTTTGAATCAGCACTTGGAGATTGGTGTTCGGTTCCACGGTGAGCGCGTAGGCAGACAGGTGTGGAATGTCGAGTTGGATGGTTTTTAGCAGATTTTCTTTCCAAGAAGCCATGTCTAGGGTGGGAATGCCGTAAATGAGGTCAATGCTCATGTTGCTGTAGCCGGAATCTTGCAAGCTTTTGATGGCATATTCGCTTTGCGAAGCAGCATGAAGACGATTGAGATAGAGCAAATCGGCTGTGAAAAAAGATTGAACACCCAAGCTGACGCGATTTATCGTGGTGGAGCGGAGTTCTTTCACCTTAGCCAAATTGATATCGTCAGGGTTGGCTTCTAGCGTGATTTCGGGCTGCGGACTAACGGCAAAGTTGTGCTGTATTCGGTCGAGAATCCGATTTATTTCATCCCCACTCAGGAGCGAAGGCGTGCCGCCTCCAAAATAAATGGAGTCTATAGTTTCGTCAAGATAATTTTTTTGAAGGTTCAATTCTTCCAACAAGGCAGGCACCATTTTGTCGCGATGTTTCACCGAAGGGGTAGAATAGAAATTACAATAGTGGCATTTCTTTTTGCAAAAGGGTATATGGATGTAAATGCCTGCCATGGGATTGTTGCATACGTACGCTAGATAATTAAAAATTGATATTCAAAAAACAAAAAATCTCATCGAATTAGCCCTAAGCCATCATCCTTTCATCCCCCAAGGATATGGAAAATATAGGATGATGCCCGAGCAGCTTCATCCTGCAATTCCCTTCCATCATCCGCTTTGCGGTATTGATATGCAGATGAAAAATAGCTATGCTGTTGACGCGGCGTTTACAGTTCCGCGCTCATGGCATCCACCAGCGGCTCAATCTTTTTCACCAAACCTTGCAGTACTGTTCCAGGACCTACCTCGACGAATACTTTTCCGCCATCGGCAACCATATTGGTAACAATCTGAGTCCACAACACGGGCGAGGTTAATTGTGCATTGAGGTTGTGTTTGATACTATCGGGATTTGTGAATGGCATCGCGTTCACGTTTTGATATATCGGACACACGGGTTTATGAAATTCCGTATGGTCAATCGCTGCTTCCAAATCAATGCGTGCGGGTTCCATCAGGGGCGAGTGGAATGCGCCGCCAACTTTCAGGGGCAACGCCCGACGTGCACCGGCTGCTTTAATCAATTCGCAGGCTTTATCAATGCCGGTCATGCTGCCCGAAATAACCAATTGTCCCGGGCTGTTGTAGTTTGCCGGCACCACGATGTCGTCAATAGTTTTCAAGATAGCTTCCACTTTGTCATCGGCTAAGCCTATGATGGCAGCCATAGTGGAAGGAACTAGTTCGCAGGCGTGCTGCATGGCATCGGCGCGACGAGCAACCAAGCGCAGACCATCGGCAAAGGTCAAAGCTTTGGTTGCAACCAAAGCAGAAAACTCGCCCAAGGAGTGTCCGGCGACCATTTCGGGTTTGAATTTGTCGCCCATCACAGCGGCTAATATCACCGAGTGAAGAAAAATGGCAGGTTGTGTCACCTTGGTTTGACGCAAGTCTTCGTCCGAGCCCGAAAACATCAGGTCGGTGATTCTAAAGCCCAAAATACTGTTGGCTTCTTCAAAAAGGTCTTTGGCTACGGGAAATGTTTCGTATAAATCTTTACCCATGCCAACATACTGGGCGCCTTGCCCAGGAAAAACGTATGCTTTCATAATAAATACTTTTTTTAGAAAATGTGATTATTTTCTGCCGCCCATCAAGCGCAGCAAGAATAAGAATAAATTGATAAAATCGAGATACAAAGTGAGTGCACCCATGACTGCCATTTTGGAAGCCAAGGCGTTGCCGTTTTCAACGGTGGCGCCAATGCGTTTAAGTTTTTGCACATCGAAAGCGGTCAAACCGGTGAAGATTAGCACGCCGATGACGCTGATGATATAATCCATCATGCTGCTTTTCAGAAAGAAATTGACCAACATGGCGATGACCAAACCTACCACGCCCATGATCAAAATGGAACCAAATTTCGTCAAATCGGTTTTGGTGAACCAGCCTGCGATAGCCATAGTGCCAAACATGCCTGCCGCGATGGCGAAGGTGGTGCCTATGGTGCCGATATTGTATGCCAAAAAGATAAAACTTAAGCTCATACCCATGATGACCGAATAGACGATGAACAGTAACATCATCAGTGGGGCAGAAAGTTTTTGAAATCCTAACGACATCAGCAATACGAAGCCCAAAGGTGCCAACATGACTACCCATCCGAGCATCGAAAGCCCCTTGGCTTCCACATCAATCAACAGCATCATCAAAGAAGGATTGGCTGCCCAAACGAAAGAGGTGACGGCGGTGATGGTTAATGCCAAAAACATCCACGAAAACACACGCATCATAAAAGTTCTGGACAAAGTGGCAGTGTCAACGCTTTGGCTGAACGTGCCGGAATAGTTTTGTTCGTTATATCTACTCATGATTTTTTAAAGTTTGAAAATAGAACGCAAAAGTACGAAAATTATTTGCTCGGAGATAAAACTGATGCAAACAAAATATTGCCCGAAGCACGAAAGTTTCATGCTTCGGGCAACAAGGAAGCTGCCTTATTTATAGTTTTCAATCGGTTGGCAAGTGCAAACCAAGTTTCTGTCGCCGTAGGCATCGTCAATGCGCGTAACGGTGGGCCAATATTTATCATCGCCCGACCAAGCCATAGGGAAGGCTGCGGATTGGCGCGAGTAGGGGAACTTCCAGTCGTCAGC
This sequence comes from uncultured bacterium, assembly GCA_903858655.1. Lineage (GTDB taxonomy): Bacteria > Bacteroidota > Bacteroidia > Bacteroidales > CAIWKO01 > CAIWKO01. The sequence goes on from CAIOJS010000412.1 coordinate 4,497, forward strand.
GGCTATCATCTGTGCCGTGTGGGGTGCGTGTTTGATGACATTATCGAGTTTATCGGCTTTGCCGCAGGCTATGTCGTCAATTTCTTTTTTGATGGCTATCATCACTTCCACAAAACGGTTGAGTTCGTAATAGGGTTCGCTCTCGGTGGGTTCCACCATCAGCGTGCCGTGAACCGGAAAGGCAACCGTGGGCGCATGAAAGCCATAATCCATCAAACGTTTGGCTATGTCAATGGCTGCGATGCCCGTTTCGTGTTCTATGGCGTTGCAGTCGAGTATCATCTCGTGAGCAACGCGGTTTTTCGAGCCTGTGTAGAGGATAGGATAGTAAGGTTCGAGACAAGTTTTGAGATAATTGGCATTCAAAATCGCATAGCGGGTGGCTTCTGTCAAGCCTGCGCCGCCCATCATTTTGATGTAAGCGTAGGAAATGGTCAACACCATGGCGCTGCCGAATGGAGCTGACGACACGGCGGTGATGCCATTTTTGCTGTTGATGCTGGTGCAGTAAATATGTTGTGGCAGAAAGTCAACCAAGTGTTGCGCAACGCCGATAGGACCTACGCCTGGACCGCCTCCGCCATGCGGAATAGCAAAAGTTTTGTGCAAGTTTAAGTGACACACATCAGCACCTATACGTGCCGGACTCGTGAATCCAACTTGCGCATTCATGTTAGCCCCGTCCATATACACCTGTCCACCGTTGCGATGGATGATATCCACAATCTCCAAGATATTTTCTTCAAAAACACCATGCGTAGAAGGGTAGGTAGCCATCAAAGCCGAAAGCGTGTCCTTGTAAAGCTCAGCTTTCTCGCGCAAATCATCGGTATCTATGTTGCCGTTTTCGTCGCATTTCACCACCACGACCTTCAAGCCTGCCATAACGGCGCTTGCGGGATTGGTGCCATGCGCTGAGGCAGGAATCAACACGATGTCGCGTTCATGATGTCCGTTGGCGGCATGATATTGATGTATCACCATCAGTCCGGCATATTCGCCTGCCGCGCCCGAGTTGGGTTGGAACGAGATACCTGCAAATCCGGTGATGTCGCACAAATCTTTTTCCAATTCTTTAATCATATATAAGTAACCTTCGGCTTGGTCGGCAGGAACGAAGGGGTGGATGTTGCCGAATTCGGGAAAACTCAGCGCAAACATTTCCGTGCCGGCATTGAGTTTCATGGTGCATGAACCCAGCGGAATCATCGCGCGATTCAGGCTGAGGTCTTTTATCTCTAGTTTCTTGATATAGCGCATCATTTCCGTTTCAGAGTGATAAGAGTTGAACACCGGGTGCGTCATAAAGCTCGATGTGCGTTTCAGATGGTCAGGAAAAGTCGTAATAGTTTCGCATTCGCTTTTGTTGCATACATAATCGGTAAAGGATTTGTTGTTCGCTTTTGCAAAAATGCTCAACAGCAGATTCACATCTCCGAGCGAGGTGGTTTCGTCCAACGAAATGCCAACGGTAGTGTCGCCTATGTAGCGCAGGTTGATTTTGTTTTCCAATGCCATGCGGCGAATGTCTTGCATGCTGACCGTTGCGGGCAATTCAATCTTCAGCGTGTCGAAAAAGTATTCGTTCGCCTGCACATAACCCAGTTTTTGTATCTCTGCGGAAAAAACGCCTGCCAAAATGTTGATGTGGCGGGCTATGTCGCTGAGTCCTTTGGGACCATGGTAGATGGCATACATGCTCGACATGATAGCTAGCAGGGCTTGGGCGGTGCAGATGTTCGAGGTGGCGCGTTCGCGTTTTATGTGTTGTTCGCGGGTGCCCAACGCCATGCGATAGGCGAGTTTGCCGTTGGCGTCAACCGACGAGCCGATGATACGTCCGGGGATGTTACGTTTAAATTTTTCCTTCACGGCGAAAAATCCCGCATGCGGACCGCCAAAACCCATCGGCAGACCAAAGCGTTGGTTGCTGCCACACACCACGTCGGCATCCCATTCGCCCGGAGGGGTGAGCAGGGTCAAGGACAACAAATCGGCAGCAACCGCTACGCTAACGCCAACCGAGTGCGCCTGACTAACGAAGTCGGCATAGTGATTCACCCTGCCGTAAGCGTTCGGATACTGAACCAGCGCGCCAAAGTAAGTGCTGTCGAAGGTCATTTCTTTATGTTTGCCTATCACGAGTTCGATGCCAAGGGGTTTCGCGTGGGTCTTGATGACCTCGATGGTCTGCGGAAACACACATTTGCTCACAAAAAAGCGCACAACGTTGTTCTTCACTTGGTCGCGGCTGCGGGCGTTGAAAAACATCACCATCGCTTCGGCTGCAGCGGTGCCTTCGTCCAGCAGGGATGCGTTGGCGATGGGCATGCCCGTCAGGTCGGCTATCACGGTTTGATAGTTCAAGAGCGCTTCCAAGCGTCCTTGTGAGATTTCGGCTTGGTAGGGCGTGTAAGCGGTGTACCAACCCGGATTTTCTAAGATGTTGCGGGTGATGACGCCCGGCGTGATGCTGCCATAATAGCCCAAACCGATATAGGATTTATACATTTTGTTCTGTGCGCCCACGGCTTTGATATGGTTGTAGTACTCAAATTCGTTGATGCCCGCGCCGATGCTCAGCGGTTGCGCCAAGCGGATAGAGGTAGGGATAGTTTGGTCTATCAGTTCTTCCAAAGAATTTACACCGATTTTGCGGAGCATTTCCTCCACTTCTTTTCCGCGCGGACCGTTGTGTCTGTTGACAAAATTGTTTGTAATCATAATATGTATATTTAATAAAATTGAATAGGATAATTTGAAGGCGCAAAGGTAGTAAGTTCTGACGAAATAGGGATTGAAAAAAAAGTTTTTTTTAATAGAAATTTTTTACGGTAGATGAAACGCGAATGAGGCTGATGCTTCGCAGCGCAAATGAAGCGGATTTTAGAACGAGGAAGAAACTCCAAATTATTGAAAAGGAGCGATGATGATGCGTGAAAAAACCCCAACCCCTTGAAACTCTCAATTACCCACATCTTTTTTTACTAATATAAACAATCTGATGTTTATAAGAAAGCTGATATAAAAGCTTTTATCCTACAAAGATTTCTTGTATTTGCAGCAAAATAATTGCTGCTATGAGACAAATTATAAATTGTAATGACAATTCTTATGCAAATTTGGGAGATAAAAGATTAAATTTGCGCTTTGAAAAGGTGTTGAATACCTTATCAAATCAAGTGGAATGTTCAATTCCACGAGTTTTTAAACAATGGGGACAAACTAAAGCTATGTATTGATTTTTGAGTAATGAAAAGGTAAACGTAGAAGCACTAATTGAATCACAGTTAAGTAATTGGTCTGCAAATCAACTTTCAGAACATTCTATAATTTTAGCAATTCAGGATACAACAGAGTTGGATTTGACGGGAAAACGTTCTTCAGAACAATTAGGATGTTTAGAAAGTGAATATAAGCATGGTTTATTTTTGCATAATACTTTATTATGCAGTGTGGAAGGCGTGCCGCAAGTTTTGTTTAATCAGCATTATTGGAGTCGTGATCCTGCTACATTGGGTTAGAAAAAAGCTCGAAAACATTTAGCCATTGAACAAAAAGAAAGTGTGCGTTGGGTTGATGTGTGCAAAAGAGTACAACGACATTTTAAAGACTTTCCCAAGACCACTGTCATTAACATTTGTGATCGTGAAGGGGACATTTATGAATTATTAGAACTAGGGAATATAGTTAATAATCAGTACATTGTTCGCTCATGTAATAACCGCAGGGTGAAGGATAAAGATGAAAAGTTGTGGGAACAAGTAAAAAAGGAGCCTGTACGAGGCAGTTATAATCTTGAAATCAAAGATCACAAGACCTTGAAAAAGCGCACAGCAACAATACAAGTAAAGTGGCTTAATAATATTATTCTTGTACCACCCTATCGCAAAGACCAAAAGGCTCTACTGCCAATAACTGTGAGCATGGTCTATGTTGAAGAAATCAACGCCCCTGATGGGATTGATCCTATTAATTGGAAATTAATCACTTCGTTAGAGATAGAAACTCTTGAAAACGCATTAACAATCATCACTTATTACAGCTACCGATGGCGAATAGAGTCATTTCATTTCATCTTAAAACAGGGATGCAAAGTAGAAGAACTTCAATTAGAACAGGAACATAATCTAAAAAATGCAATAACTTTATATAGTATAATTGCCTGTAAGTTATTATCCTTGTTGTATCTTTCAAGAGAAAAGCCACAAATGAGTATTAAAGAGATCGGATTTAGCAAAAAACAGTATGTATTATTGTGTACCTATTTAGAAAAAGTGTACTACATCAAAATAAATCAACAAATTGAAAACGAACCAACAATAGAGCATTTCGTCGAAAAGGTTTGCATATTAGGTGGATACCTAAAACATAACAAACCCTATCCAGGTATAAAAGTACTGTGGCGCGGGATGAAAGAGCTTATGACAATACTTAATTGTTTTGATTTTCTACAAGAAATAAGATGTGGGTAATTGAGAGACCTCTTGAAAAGGGGCTATGATAAAGAGGTAGGAAACCCCAACCCCTTGGAAAAGTAATGGTGCTAACTTAAACACATTATTTGTATTTGCTATATTTCCCTTGCTTTGTTCGCCTTTCATATTTTCTGTTAGGTTTTCGTTTTTGGAGCATTTGTTTCAATATTAATTGATTCATTTCTTCTACGACCAGAGGACCATCG
>CAIOJS010000413.1 GCA_903858655.1 uncultured bacterium
CGGTGAAAAAGTACCTGATGGGGCTGACCAGGTGCCAGTAGTGATACCTCCTGTGATAGAACCGGCAAGAGTAATGGAATTGCCAGCACATACAGTTTGATCAATACCGGCATTAGTTGTTACGATCGGATTTACCGTTACAGTGATAGTAAAAGGATTACCAACACAACTTCCTGCTGTACCAGAAGTTGGAGTTACAGTATAGGTGAGTGTTCCGACGTTATTCGTGGTGTTGGTAAGGGTTTGGCTTATATTCGTCTGTGCAGTTTGAGCACTGCCACCTGTTATGGCTCCAACTGGGCTGCTTATAGGGGCACCCCATGTATAGGTTGTGCCAGTGGGTACGATAGTAGCGCCCGTAGGAACACCGTTTGCAGGACTTATCGTAAACGCTGTTCCGCTACATATCGTCGCTGTTTGAACGGGAATAATGGGTTTGGGGTTTATAGTTATTGCCACTGTAAAAGTTGATCCAACACAGTTTCCTAATGCAGGTGAGGAGGTAGGAGTAACGGTATAAGTAGCTGTAACGGGGGCATTCGTCGTGTTAGTTAGTGTTCCGCTGATGTTTACGGCAGCAGTACCTGCTGCACCTCCGATAAATCCAACACCAGTAGGAATTGCCCAACTATATGTGGTGCCTGCGGGAACAATACCATTTGTACCATTAACAGGTGTTACAGTAAAAGGTGATCCACCGCAAACAGTAGCAGCCATAGCCGTTATGGAAGGTTTCGGATTTACAGTTACAGTTACAGTAAATGTACCTCCCGGACAACTCCCAAATGCAAGGGATGAAGTCGGGGTTACTGTATATGTGGCTGATTGAACTGAATTTGTAGGGTTGATGAGGGTTCCGTTTACGTTTGCTTGTGAACCAGCACTTGCTGATCCTCCGGTAATTCCACCGGTAGTGGATGGTATTCCCCAAGTATAAGTTGTACCTACAGGTACTATACCATTGGTCCCATTTACTGGCGTCACAGTAAATGTCGTTGCGCTACATACACTAGCCGTCATATTGTTTATGGCTGGTTTTGGATTTACAGTAACAGTTACCAAAAATGTGCTACCTACACAACTTCCTAAAGCGGCAGACGAAGTTGGGGTAACTGTGTAGGTGGCTGTTTGTACTAATATAGTCGGATTAGTCAGTGTTCCACTAATGTTTGCTGTATTCGTACCTGCTACTCCGCCCGTCAATCCACCAGTAACAGAAGGTGCTGACCAACTATACGTGGTTCCTAGAGGAATACTGCCGTTTGTACCGTTAACGGGTGTAACATTAAATCCTGTTGCGCTACATACAGTAGCCGTTATATTGCTTATGGAAGGTTGAGGATTTAGCGTAACTGTAACGGTAAATGTTGAACCTGTACAATTTCCCAGAGGAACAGATGTGATTGGTGTTACGGTGTATATGGCTGTTTGAGCGGCATTGGTAGTGTTAGTTAACGTTCCCGTGATGCTGGCACCGCTTCCGGCTACACCGCCTGAGAATCCTGCACCTGAAGGCGCTGACCATGTGTAAGTGGTTCCTGTTGGAAGTACAATGGTTGGAGGATTGTTTACAGGAGTCACAGTAAAAGCCGTTCCACTGCAAACAGTGGCAGTTTGGTTGGCAACAATTGGTATAGGGTTTACTGTCACCGTTACCGTGAATGGCAAACCAATACAGGTGCCTGTGGAACCTGAAGTTGGAGTCACTGTGTAGGTGAGTGTAGCAGCATTAACTGTGTTATTTGTAAGCGTTTGTGTGATGATACTTTGCCCGACTTGCGCACTTCCACCAGTTATGGCTCCGACAGGACTACTTACAGGGTTGCCCCAACTATAAGAGGTCCCAGCAGGAACTATACTCGTAGGAGGTGCATTGCCGGGTGTTAAACTAAAGCTTGTGCCACTGCAGATGCTTTGAACTTGTGCCGGAATGACAGGCGCGGAATTGACTGTCACAACTATTGTAAAGATATTCCCTATACAAAATCCTGGGGCACCTGATGTGGGAGTAACGCTGTAGGTAGCCGTTGCCGGAACATCTGTTGGGTTGGTGAGTGTTTGGTTGATACTAGACTGATTTGTACCACTTGTTCCCCCTGTAATACCTCCTGTAACAACCGGAGCGGACCAAGTGTAAGTTGTACCAGGAGGAACAACCGTTCCTGGAGGTGCCCCATCCACAGGAGTGAAGGAATAAAGTGAACCACTACATATTGATGGAGTTTGATTTGGAATTATAGGTTTGGTAACCGTAATGGTTACAGTGGCAGAACCTGTGCAACCGGCTGGAGTGGTTCCAGTAACAGTGTAGGTTGTTGTAACAAGCGGACGAACACGTATATTCTGAATATTGGAACTGCTAGCTGGGGGCCATGTCCATAAATATGTTGTTCCAACAACATCGCTATGACCATACAAAGAGTCGTTTACATTGGGACAATTGGTATATAATTGCGCCGTGGCGGTTATGTTGGGCAATGGATTTACCGTTACTGACACGGTAGTAGAGGCGGTGCATCCGGTGGCAGTTACCGTTCCTGTAACAGTATAAATAGTAGTTGTTGTAGGGCTCACCGTTACAGGCGAACCACTTAAAGCACCGGGAGCCCATGCAAAAGTGCTTCCTGCTATGGAACTCGTTGCCGACAAGGAGGTGGGTGAACCACTACAGATAGTAGGCAGTGAAGCGCTGGCAGTAATTATAGGCACAGGATTTACATTTACCATAGCAGTAGCCGTTCCAGAGCAAGTGCCATTGGTTCCGGAAACCGTATATGTGGTAGTAGTTCCCGGTGTAACGTTATAATTTTGTCCGATAAATCCCCCTGGAGTCCATGTATAGGTCAAGGGAGAAATGCAACCTGCACCAAGAGTGACGGAAGCTCCATTGCAAAGGGAAGGAGAAGCGGGATTTATGGTCACCACAGGGTTTGCATTTACGACTACAGCCGTTGAAGCCGTTGCGGTACATCCGTTTGCTCCAGAAACCTGAACTGTGTAGGTGCCTGTTGTAGCTGGAGTGACGCCATTCACGTTTTGATTGTTATTGAGATACCCTCCAGGTCCGGTCCATCGGTAAAAGCTTTGTCCATTAGGTCCGGAAGCCAGATTTAATACTTGACCGGCACAGATAGGTCCATTATTTGTCGCAGTGGGAGTGGGTGGTTGGAGCACAGTGACCATAACCTGATCCTGAAATGGTGAAGGACAGGATACATTTTGTCCGGCAAGCACCGTCAAAGTATAAGTAGTGGTAGTTATTGGGGATGCTATCGGGTTTGCAATGTTAGGATTGGACAAACCCGTGGTGGGAGACCAGGAAAAACTCGTGCCTCCGGTAGCTTGCAACTGCGTGTTCTGCCCTCGACATATCGTGACGTCAGGACCAGCATAAATAGTGCAAATATTGCCCAAATCAACCACGCACATATTAAATCCGCCTTGGGTATAAACGCCTCCTTGCAAATCATTCCAATATCGAATATAAACTGTTGAACCGGGTGTAAGCGCATAATCATTAATCATGGCATCTATGTTTGGTTGACCACTTATATCATTACACGCAATTTCCGTTAATCCATTCGGGCATGTTCCCGAATAAAGCGCCAAACTGGCATCAGTACCACTGTTGGCGTAGGCACCAACGCCTAAAGCTCCTGAAACTGGAACAACAACTTGAAACCACACATCACCACCGTTATAAGCCCCACAACTTGGGTTGGCAACACCAGTGGAAGCAGTTGCTCCTGTGGTTGAATAGTCTGAAGAACTGTTGCTGACATCATAACACGAACTTCCCACGGTTTCGGGTGTAATGCTTATGGCTGTAGCACAATTGTCATTAACAGGAACCTGAGCAAAAACTCGAAAGGAACTTAACAGGAAAAATATCAGTATTAACCCTTTTCCAAAAGTACTTTTAGTAGAAAAAATATGCGTGGCATTTATCATGATTCGTTTCAGTCTAGGATATAATGGTTAAATGTGTTACAATAAATTACTTTCTTGTTATTCAAGTGGAAATGTTCGTTTTTCTCGTTTTATAATTATCAATAAATATATAAACTTTGCTAAAAGCTACAAAGTTATGTATTTTATAAAAGCAAACTAGCTGTCAAATTGTTAATTAATCTTAAATTAACATTGCCATAGATTCGAATCTTCAACAAAATCATTTTATGAAGAAAAAAATACTGCAAAGCAATTTAATAAATCATCTCTCCATAAGCAATCTATGAATTGAAATTGATTAATCTCGGCTTTTTTTCTTTTATATGTATATAACGCCATTTTTTACCAAAAAACTTGGTCGGAAATAAAAAAAACTTAATAGGATTTGTATAAAGTAAGTCACTGTTTTTCTCGTGAGTTTATGTATTTTTGCTATCCCTTTAGGTGAAAGACGATTTGTTGATTACGTAAATTGAAGTAATTGGGAGGATTGAAAACTTCACACCACTCTTCATTTCTGCGGAACGTTGAGTTTAATCTATTCGAAGGATTTCCCATTCGAATGTGTTTTTCTTAAAATGTTTCAATTTATATTTTTTTGGAGGTGGAAAGCTTCTATAGATTAGATACCTGTATTTGTCATCTACATTATTGTAAGCTGTTGGTATTAATTGTTGAACGTCACATCCTAACCTAACCAAATAGTTATTGATATTCCTTACGACCACAACATCCAATCTGTTTTTATCAAAGAAGTCGAGCGTTGAAGAGTCTGCCAGAAATGTTTTAAGTTTTACTTTCCAATTTTGATTCTTTCGCAGCAAATTTGCCAATGGTCTGATTTGTTTATGCCAAGAAGAATCATTAGCATCCGCTATTTTGTTGAAATCTAATTTGTCATATTGATAAAAATAACCCATCTCAAATACTTTTTTGTTGCTAGGTATAATTGTTCGACATGAAATGGAAAAAAACAATACAAAATATGTTATGAATAGAAAATATAAAGTTCTCATAATTATTGTATAACGTTACTCATGCTTTCTGCGAACTTCCAAAGTTACCACTTTTATTTTATTTTTTCATGTTAGCAGCTAAGCTATTTTTTGCAGTTGTATTTATCTGTATTTCTTACCATCAAATATAAAGATTTTTCTTGATGTAGAATACCTAACGATTAATTTGTTATCACCATTTTCTTTTGTCTTACCTTTTTTGATTCCACATCTTACAATTGATTTAAGAATCAAAGGTTTGTTTTGAAATGTATCTTCAAAATAATATTTACTCCATCGGTAAACGGTGTCTCCAACTTTGGAAATTGAAAAAGCACAATAATTCTCTCTGTTGTCTTGATTATCTACGTCTTCGAATACAATATTCTTGTTGTTGTTTTTTAATGACTCTAGCCTATACTCTCGGATAACACTTCCATTTCCTGCCCAATCTTCGAAGTAAAAGAATTCGAGAATACTATCCTTATCAAAATCAATTAGCATTAAAGAATCTTCATCAAATAAATTCTCAAATTTCCACGAATAATTCTCGAAGGAAAATATACAAGCAAAGTCGAATTTGCCCCCTTTTCTGGTGTTAAAAGTTCTTTGAAGTAAACATTCATATTTGTCAATGGAAGTGAAATGTCCTTTTACGACTTTTAGTTTTATAGAAGTGTCTAAAGTGTAATTTTCATTTTTCTGAGTCGGAGAGAACTTTAAAGTATCTTCCATCAGTTTCCAATATTGCTTAATGGGCAAGCTATCTTGACTTTCAACACGTAAAGAATCTGTTTTTCTTGTCAACTGTGAAGGCTTATTGCCAATTTGTCCACAAGCAGTGATAGCCCAAACAATTAATATGAAAAGGAAAATTTTTCTCACTGTTACTTTTAGTATCGCCAACATTCCAAAGACTTGGTGCGTGCTTTCAAATTTCATACTCTTATTTTATGTTTTTGTTGAATGCAGCACGTGAGATTTTCAAGCTTCTAACAACAAATTTGTAGAATAAGTGATGTGAATGCTAGTTCTTAACTATCTTAACAGGCTGCTGATTTTGTCCGTCAATCTGCAATAAATACAAGCCTTGCGGGTAATTGGCAATGGGCAGAATGGTGGTTTGAGTATTGATTTTGGCAGTTTGCAAAGTCCTGCCCAACACATCGGTTAAGCGATAGATAGAACCGATAAGATTGGGGTTAACAGCCAGGGTAATTTGCTCTGCTGCCGGATTGGGATACACCTGCATGGATTCAGCAATGGGCGAGGATTCAGCTACATCGGTGCCCAGAGTATATTTTAATATGGTTCCGTTAGCACCCGCAGCAAAGCCCAAACCTGGGGTGACGAAACAAACGGAACGTAGGTCTTGTGTAGTGTTTGAGGTTTGCGATGACCATGAAACGCCGTTGTCGGATGTTTTTTTAATAACACCTGCCGCACCCACGATGTATCCTGTGGAAGGGTTCACGAAATCCAATCCATAAATGCTTCCAGCGAAGGAAGGGATGGCAGTTTCGTTCCAAGTGGTGCCGCCATCGGTGGTTTTTCTCAGGTAAACAAGGTCGGTTCCCACATAGGTCGAACGGGTGAAATAACCGGAAGTGACAGTGGGAAAATCGGAAGCGAAATTCCAATAACTTGGGCTGGAAGGAATCACAGTGGAGGTGAAGTTGGTGCCACCGTTTAAGGTGCTTAGCCAAGTTGCCAAGCCGGGATTATAGGTGCCGAACACTGATTCGTAGATGCCTAAAAAGCCTCTATTGGCATTTATAAAATACAAACCACCCAGCATGGCATCATAATAGGTGAGCCCGATTTGTGTCCAGGTTATGCCTCCATCATAAGATTTTGCTATGCGTGAATTGGTCCCTTCTGCGCCACCGCAAATAAATACAGTGTCTTTACTCAAAACATATAAATCGCGAACGGGCGATGCCAAACCGGATAATAATGTTGTCCAGGTGGTGCCACCGTTGACGGTTTTCAATACGATGCCTAATCCACAAGGGTTGGAGCCGGGGTCGGTTTCGCCGCATACATAACCGGTATCAACGCCCACAAAATGCACATCCCAAAACCAATCTCCCGGAAAGGCAGTGGTTACACTTGTCCAAGTGGTGCCGCTAGTGGTGGTTTTCAGTATGGTTCCGTTGTCGCCAACGGCATAACCTGTGGTGGTACTCGGAAAATGAATACCTTTTAAGTTGGAAGTGGAATTGGTGGTTAAGACCGTCCAAGTCTGAGCTTGTAATGCAATAATAAATAGCAAGAAGATGCCAAAGCATAGAAGTTTTTTCATACAGATAAATGTTTAAGATTAAATTTATATATAGAACACAATTATTAGGAAAAGGTTGCCTGATAATCCATAAATCTTTTAATAAATAAAAGAAAAACTATTTGATGGGGAGTGAGCATCTTTCAATCTTTTGGCTCAAGCCAACTGAGAAAGCCGTTTCCTGTCCTTATGTACTAAAGGGAATCAAAAGAACTTTACTGTTCCAACACCCGGTTGCCACGCTTGTGACAAGCCATTGTTAGCGGTATATTATTTTGGGTTTTCTATTCGTGTCCATTGTGTTTTATCAATCTTGTTTGTATCAACTTTAGTAGAAAGTATAAAATAGAAAGCAAGCTCTTTTATTTTGTATGTATCCGTTGTGGCTGGTTCGCTGTCGGTCGCACCACAACCAAAGTCTCGTTCTACTATTTTTACGGAAGGATCAGTCCTATCCTGAAATAGTACTTTTCTTGTTGTCCTTTCACACATTCCGGGTCCAAACGCGTATAAGATAGTTTCAACAAAAAAAGAAATGGCTAAGACTATTGCCATTATCAAATGCAAAATATAATATACACTATTTATTCTTTTAATGAAACCATAAACAGTAAGAGTTGAGAGAAGTGCTATAGGCATGCCAAAAGACATTAATTGCAGAAAGCTGTTCCTATAGTTACTTTCTTTAAATTCCAGTGAAGTTGTCCATAGGAGAATCGCTGTCAACATGCACAGCAGCATAAAGGTAAGGCTACAGTAAAAAAGAATTCTCCAGACTACTTTCATAATTCAATATAATTATCGCTACCATTTCAACGCTCGGATTCCCTGTCATATCACAATTTATCAAGCTGAAAGTATCTGTCTGCCACCGAAAGCAAGCACTTTTATCAAGCGGATGATTATTCTTTAATAAATTTCTTTTGCCCTACCCTTTCCTTACCAATCAACTTGATTATATAAATTCCTTTCGCTAAAGAACTAACATCAACTTCATTCGTATTTAATTCCTGCTGCTGAACGCATTCTCCCAAGGTGTTATAAATTTCAATATGCTTCGTTCCAGGTTCATCGCTGGTAATGTGAAGAGTTTCATTGCATGGATTTGGGGAAATGTTTACATGAATATTATCACTTTGTTGTTCCCCGATTCCTGCAAAAGAACTCAAAGGAGCCCTGAATACGCCTCCCGCAGTTCCTGCATATAGATTGCTGCCAAATACCTGAAACGACAGTACTCTAAGATTAGTTAAGCCGGTATTCACTGCTGTCCAGCTTGCTCCGTTATCATTCGAAAGAAATGCGCCGCCATCAAGCCCTCCGGCAAACAAACTTGTTCCATTTGATGCAAGGGCTTGCGTATTCAAGTCTGTCAACCCCGAATTTACTGCTGTCCAGTTGGTGCCATTATCCGTGGACTTAAAAACTCCAAGCCCCAGATCTCCTGCATATACATTTGAACCAAGCACAGCAAAAGATTCAAAATCGGAATTTAATATATCCGGCAAGCCTGAAGTCATCTGCGTCCAGCTTCCACCATTATTGGCAGTGCGATACACTCCCAATCCTCCTGAAAATATATATGACCCGATTTGGGTAAAGGCATAATAATCCACCAGCATCAAACCAGAGTTTACTGCTGTCCAACCGGTATAGGGCGGAACGGAAATGAAAACTCCCGCTTCGGTGCCGGCAAAAAGATTGGTCCCACTGGCAAATAAGGAATAAACAGAGGTTCCATTAGCCGTATTTAAGCCTGTGCTCATCGCTGTCCAGTTAGCGCCATTATCCACCGATTTGAATATTCCGTTGCCCGTTCCTGCAAAAAGATTAGAACCGATAGATGCCAGCGCTTCGATATCCGTGTTTGTCAAACCGTTACTGGCTGCCGTCCAGCTTGCGCCATTGTTGGATGTAACATACACCCCACTATTGGTTCCAACAAACAGATTGCTACCGATGGAGGCAAACCATTCATATTCATCTGTGCCCGAAGTTGGGAAACCTGTATTTACAGCCGTCCATTGAGCTTTTACGGTCAAGCCAAGCATGGCGAGCATTAGGATAAGGAATAATTGTTTTTTCATAATTCGTATTTTTGGTTAACTATTGGTATTCGCTGTCGAGTGAGTAATGTGGTTTATTTTCGTTCGCTTTGCATAATGCACCACAGTCTTGCTGAAAGCTTTCAAAGCTTATACTTTTATTTTATGTTTTTGTTGCATGCAGCAAAGGTGTTGTTAGCGAATGTAATTTATTTTTAATTGTCTATCGTCACAGGAATTGTCCAATGCTGGTTGATTGGCTTTCCAAATAAATAAGCAGGCTCCCAATCTGGTAACTGTGTCATAATTAGCAGAACTTTTTTGTCAATCACATTGTTTATCCCCCTTAGAATGACAGGATTCACTACTTTACCTGTCGAATCAATCTCTATATTTACAAATATTCTTTGTATCGTTGTATCCGATTTTATATTTGCATTTGAGAGTTTATGCTTTATAAATTTAATTAAAGAATCTTGTCCACCCGGGAATTCTGCATCCTTTCTCCAATTTTTTGATTTTTCTAAACTGTCTGCCTTGGCTCTTGCTTTTTCTTGAAAACTCTCTCCATATTTGGTTTTTAATTTAATTGTCATTATCGAATCATAACAATTGTAATATCTAGGAGAGAACAAGTCATTAGTAAAATACCACATTATTTTATAATCTATTCTAAGAACATCACAGTAAGTACATTCAGGTGGATAGAATTCTACAGAATGAAATGAATAGTTAGATTCTTCAAAATCATGATTGGCATTTTTAATCGCAAATTCGCAATCAGACAAACTTCCTTGTTTAGATTTAAGAGTTAATTGTTCTTCATAAATTGAATCTTTCCCTAAATCTAAATTTGATATAGTATCAATATTAATAATTGTGTCAGATTTTTGAGCAAAACTAATAAAATGAAATAAAACTGTCAGTATTGTAATAATTATGTATCTCATTGAAAATGTTGTATGTTTTATGCACCTAACGGATCGGCGGTTGCTGTTCGGTGGCGATTTCACCACTGAATTTTCCACGAAGAACAAATGTTTCAATATGCACGACACTGTCAAACGAGCTACTGTCCCGCCACTGACAGCAAACGCCTGTTAGCAACTGGCGGTTCTTGTTTCTGGCTGTATGTCTGTCAAATTGCACTGTCATATTAAACTTGTCAATTATGTTTCATTTTCCTTTTCTGTCTGTGTCGCCCGTGTGGTGGCGTGTTTTAATTTTTTTTAAAAGCGTGGGAGAAAAATTTTGAAATTCTTCTCTCGGGTTGGCTTTGCAAGCTCTTTGACAAAGC
>CAIOJS010000414.1 GCA_903858655.1 uncultured bacterium
ACCGGGAATCACAGATGAAATATTAAATGCTTTTGCAATACAATATCTTGATTATACAATTTCTTACACTAATGATGATCCCACAAGTTCGCAAATGCAATTATTTGATAATAGATTGAAGAAGATTCAAGCTGGGAATGCTCATATACAACTCAAAGCAGACCATCATGGTGAATTGAATAAAGATGAACCGGATGAATTAATAGAAGGTGGTATTAGATTAGCCGAAATGAATGGAACAATCAACGAAGCTGTTATTAAAGTTTCTGAAAAAGAAAAATGGATAAAAGTTTCAAATAAAAAAAGTCCAAGAGTCATAATTATTCAGGCATTTGAGAATACTTTTAAAGAAACAATTGTTTCCAAAATTTATCAGATTTTCCAAAACCTATTATAGGCATGAGTATTGAATATAAATCTGACGATGAATTTAAGTATAAGCATCTTGGTAGTTTAATTGATTTATGGAAAATTTACAAGTTGCATCATCGCCTTATTTGTAGTTTTCAATTTTGGAGTGCTATTTTATTTTCTATAATAATCATTATTGTTTGCTTATTAAATCATGCTGATGCATTTTATATTTTGCAAAAAATAATTGATAAGGTTTTTACAATTCTTCCAAATATTTTAGGTTTTAATCTGGGTGGCTATGTTCTTGTAATTGGTTTGGGTTATGAAAGATTATTAAAAGAATTAACTGATAATGATGATGAAGGTTATTCTTTCTTTCAGCACAATAGTAGCATTTTTGCTTGGAGTATTTTTATTCAAGCATTAGCATTAATAACTGCTTATATTTTTTCGATCATTTCTGATTTATCAATCACATCTGAGTGCGCAAGTCTTATTAATTATATTGCCTTAGGCATTATCCTATTATTATCATCCTATGCAATTTTTTTAATAATAAGAATAGTTCTAAATGTTTTCTTATTTGGACAAACTATACATTTTTTAGTAACTCTCCATAAAAAGGAGGATGAAAATAATATAGAAGTTATCAAACCAAAATTAATTAAAAGAAATCGAAAGAATATAAGAAATAAAAAAAGTAATACAACAGGAAGTTAGAGTAAGAGACAGTGATGAAAAAGCTTTAATCAAAAAAACCATTCCCGTTTGGCTGAGGTTCCACCTCTGTCGCCCCCGATTGGATTTTCACAAAATATGACAACACAAATTCATTTAAAAACCATAAAGATTGAATTATGAAAACTCCGCGCCCCGATACGTACCATCATTGGCAAAAATATGAAATTGACCATTCTCGAAATCCTTTGTTTGTTAACATTCCCAACGAAAAAAAACAAGAAATCTGGAACAAAATAGAAAACGATTACATCAAGAAATATAAACAATTTGTCCGAATAGATTTCCATTGGGGTTTATCCGGCATTTGGATTCTCCCCTTCCCTGGCGCTATATTTTCAGGAACAGTAGAGAAGGAAGAAGATTTCTTTCCATTACCCAAAAGATTAAGCAATCGCTTATCAAAATGGGTATATTATATTGAGCAAAATGCATTTCTGGATGATAATTTCAATTGGGATGCCGCCCACAAGGAAGGCACAGCAATAGCTATTGAAATTCGAAAATATGTTCCTAAAAATATTTATATGGAATATGGCGGTTTTAAACAAATAAAAATGATCAAGGGCGTTGCCGTTGAACTTGACATTCCTGATTTTTTAAAAATATATATGCCCCATTCGGCAGAGGTTCCACCTCTGTCGCCTCTATCCTTTTAGGCTATGCCTAAATCAAATGAATCTGCAAGATTTCCAAAATCTGGCAGATTTCCTCCTCCAAAAAAAAGAGCCTGAACACCAGTCCAAGCTCCTGAAATTTTTAATTTTTAATTTTTAATTTTTCATTTTTCATTCAAAACCCCTAAGTAATCGTAATCACCAACTTCAAACTATTTATCTTACTCCGCTCTATCACGATATGCCCTGTATAAACAGTTTTATCTCCCAAAACTCCTGTCAAAACATCCTCCCCGCTCCGTATCTTTGCTATCACTGCCTTACCCATATAATCCGTTGTTGCTGACTTATTCCCTTTAGTCAACGTAAACACTATGCCTTCTATCGGAGCGCTCGTAGCTTTATTCAGTGCCTCTATGTTCAAATACGTATGTCTCACATGAACTGTGGGGATATCTGTAGCAGCCATAAAACGTTCCCAAAAACCATAATTAATAGTTTCATACTTGCGCACACGAAACTTCAAATTCTCAACCTTTTCCTTCACAGGTCCAAAACTGTTCTTAAAATCCTCTGTCAATTGTGGCGAAACCTCATGCTCTGCTTCGCTCGTGCCTTGCAATTCCGTGAAAGTATTTTTCTTTGTCAGCAACGCTGCCAACATAGCATTAGTGATAGTATCGGGAATCAAATCGTCAGCATTATCACTAATTAAATTATAATTTGTTTGAGCTAACGTGCCACAAGCACTATCAGCAAGTGATGTATAATTTGTTGGATAAACACTAAACTTTTCAGCAATACTTATTTTGCCCAAATTCTTCAAAGTAACATAACTTTCACCCGCAAGCATGGCAGCAAAATCGCCCAATTCAATTTTTGCAGTCAGCTTTTCTTGGCTAAATCCGCTATTGTCCGGGTGCGCAGCAGCTCCGGTCGCTAAATTATGGGCATAAGCCGCTTTAAAAGCTTCCACTTCTGCCTTAAGTTTTACATCATCCTCATAAACCGCAGCTTCGTTTGTCAACACATAATCTACGGAAGCAAACATTGTTTGGTCTGCCTGTTGTGGTCCTGTCATAATATTTTTTTTTAATGAATAACTTCTATTTTGAAAATGCAAAAGTACTACTATTTTCATTATCTGCAAAAAAATATTGATATTTTTTTAAAATATTTTTGTTCATTCATAATCAACAACATATAACCATATTCCGTATGTAAAATAACTACTTTAATGCCAAATTCAAGCCTATCAATATACGTTTTATGGCAATCAATGTACATTAAATGACGATCAATGTACGTTAGATGGCAATCAATGTACATTAAATGGCAATCAACGTACGTAAAATGGCGATCAATGTACGTAAAATGACGATCAATGTACGTTAGATGACAACCAATGTACGTTAGATGACGATCAATGTACGTGAGATGACGATCAATGTACGTGAGATGACAATCAATGTACGTGAGATGACAATCTGTGTACATTAAATGCCTATCAGTTTTCGTCTCTCATCACATAGAAGTCAAAATTCGACTCCAAATAGACATTCTTAAAACTTCACAAAAAAAGCCAAAACCCCCAACACCACCAAAACGCCTCCTGTGATGAGGCGTTCGTGATGTTCGAGGAAATGGGAGTTTATGCGCTGTGTGCCTTTTATACCTATATAGACCAACACCAACATCAGCATGACGGTGGTTAGGGTATATACCGCCGAAACAATAAAGATACCGTTCCAACCTATCAAACCGGCTTGAAAGTAATAGGCTTCGATTTCGATGCAGGGCGTCAGAAACATGGCTAGGCTCAAACTGCTGAGGATGGCTACCTTCGATTTGGTGTTGCTGCGGCTTTTGGGCAAGCCGTGTTCGTGATGATGATGATGGTGGTGATGCTTCGAAATAAAATTCACAATGATATACACCAAGCCTATCGCGATTAAAATGGCAGGCGCGATATAGGTCATGATTACGTTATAGCTGTCGGCGAGTTTGATGCCCACAAAGCCTACAATGATGCCAATTATCACGGTGCTCAGGGTATGCGCAAAGCCCGTGATGGCGGTGGCGCCCAAGGTTTCGTTCACAGTCCATTTCTCTGTTTTGCCAATGGCGATGAGCGGTATCCAATGGTTGGGAATGGAGGCATGTATCAAACTCAAGAGAAGACTGCCGATGAATATTTGCCACATAGTGTTTTGTTTTTTTGTTAATGATTAAAGCGGTTTTTCCACAAGAAAATAAACTCCCGTGTTGATGACGCCTTCTTCTTTTATGTTGAAATTGCTTTGTTGAAACAGTTTGCGCCATCCTTTTGGGGAGGTCAACGATAAGCAAAATAGGTTAAAGACCGAGAACGTAGCAGCACTCGGAACAAAGACGATGAGCAAGAATTTGCCGCCCGGTTTCAACACTCTGTTGATTTCTTTCAATCCGTCGAGCTTGTATTTGCCCAAATGGTCCATCATATAGGAGCTTATGGCAGCGTCGAAGGTGGCGGTGGCGAACGAAATGTCGGTGATGTCGCCTTGTTTTATTTCGACGCGGTCTTGGATGCCTGCAATTTTCACATTGCGTTCCAAGAGGGCTTTGCCGCCGCTTTCGATATAGTCAGAATCGAAACGGTCGAAGGCGACGATGTGGCGGTTTTTCATCACTTTCGACAATTCGAGCGTGGTGCGTCCCGAACCGCAACCGGCATCGAGAATCAAATCATTTTCGCCCACAAACAAATCTACCAAAGGCAGGGTCATATAGGCGTCTCTCTTCGACTTGCGGAGCATATAATTTCCGGCAAACAAATTCAAGCTTATCAGAAAAAAGATCAGGGAAAGCCACACCAAGTTGGGATTGTAATAATATACCCAAATAGTTGCCATCAAGAAAACACTGCCGATGAGCCAATAGATGTTCATCCATCCATAGGACCATCCAAAATAGAGTTTGCCTTCGAGTTTGCGCATCTTGCGTTTTTCAAATAAATTGTATTTCAGTTTTTCGGGCGAGATAAAATACGCCGAGATGAGCAGGGTGCACGCAATGATGATATGTGCTAATGCAAATAAAAATACCATGCCCGAGAAGACTTTCAATTGTGGCAGATGAATATAAATCATCACTGCTACGATAATTCCTACCACGCCCATGATCCATGGATGACCGTGACCTTTTCCTTTTTTTTCTGTTGTTTTCATAAGTTTGTTTTTTTGGTTAAATCTCTTTGTGGCTTTGCAGCCGATTAGTAATTATGGAGAGATTTTAAGCCGGACGTATCGGAATCAGAATTTCGCGTTCTATGGTTTCGGATGGTTTGTGGGCAGGATTTTCGGCATAAATTTCATAGCCTACAATTTCTTTTATCGCATATCCGCTTTCGGGAATCCACCCATGACTGAAAAATGCAAGACTTTTTACCGTTGAAAACAAATTTCCCTGAAAGGCATAAGAGGCATAAAACCCATCGGGCACTTTCGTGAGACTTGCTTCGCGCGGCAATTTCTCCATGGCGGGAACCGTAATGCCCGCCCAATATCTGCATTTTTCAATTGAAGTGATAAAAGGAATATCCAACAACATGCCCACAAAGCGCGTTTCGGCGGTGAGTAAACCCCGCGGAGCTGCCCATTGGCACAGTTTGCGATAGGCAAGCGAAATGGCGTCACTTGTATCTAAGCAGGTGCTTTGATACATCAAATCGAAGCCTTGCACTCTTTTTGTTGAAATAATCACTTTTTCGTTCCAATCCATGATTTCGTCCATTGAAAAATCTCGGATGCAAAGATCGTTGGTATTTATCAAAGAGGTTTTGCAATTCTTGCTATTCGTTTTGCCTAAGTTGCGATATTGTTCGTTGGATAATTGTCTGTATTCTATAGCACTTACGCCAAAGAAGTTTTTGAAAGCACGTGAAAAGGTGGAAAGGGAGGTGAATCCGCTCCTATCGGCGAGGTCGGAAACGGGCACATCGGGAAAAACACGCAAGTAATGCGCTATGCGTTCCAAGCGCAAACGGATGATATATTGTTTGAGAGTTTCGCCCACAAAATGCGAGAACATGCGCTGAAAATGAAAGGGCGAATAATGGGCTACATCTGCCAATCGTTGCAAGGAAACATCACCTTCGAGGTTGATTTGAATATATTCCAACACTTTTCGGATATAGATTCCTGTGGTTTTGTCGTCTTCGGTGTGGTGCATTGTATGTAGGTTTTTGATGTTTGCTGTTGTAAATTGTATTATCTATTTAATTTATATAGAAGTAAAATAAATTTGCTTTATTGATTCCACTATAGGGCGCTTTTATTTCCACCATTCTTTCTCTTCTTCTAGTTTAGCTTGATTGTTATTCTGCAAATAAGCATCACGGTATGTTTGCCAACCATTTTTTACGTATTTATTATTTGGAGAAAACTCACCTGCGCCAATGTCAAGGTCACCACAATAAGGAATTCTATAGTCTCCCCAATTGCACACTAATTTTTTTGTGGATTTATATTCTCGCCAAGTACCGATGAACTCATTGTTCATATAAATATCAGAGAACTTTTCGATATCGTCATACATAAGTCTTCCTAAATGGTCAATATACCAAGTCGTAATTATTATACCTTCAAATATTCCCGAATGCGTTTGGGTACTATCTTCCTCAAAACGATAATGAGCAATCAATCCTCCTTCTTTTTTAATTCCTTTGTTTTTAAACTCATCGTCAAGTCCCCAATGTAATACCTTGTAAATTTTTATACTATTAATTGTAATTGTTCCATGAAATGTACAAACATTATTCTTCACCATAGACTTGCCAACAACCTCATAAATGTTTGTATTATTCTTTTTATGGGTTGAGATAATTTTAATTCTAATCCGTTCATAGTTTGCACCAATGAAACCAAAAACCAAGGTGTTGCTTGTTTCTGTCCATAGTTTACCAAAGTCAATGTGATTAACACTGTCTTTATATTCACTGTTGGAAAGCCCTTCTAAAATTTGACTGTGCCATGCAGCAGTAGTATTAAATTTTTGTCCGTAAACAGAAACAGAACATAAAAGAAGTATGATTTTTAATACTCGTTTCATTTGGGTTATTGTAAATTTGTAATTTATATTTCGCTTACCATCTATCATAATTGGTATCGCGATATTATTTCTTCTTCGCATAAAACCCTTCGATGTTTTTCCAACGTTTGTGCGACCATAGCCAATATTGTGGGGCGCGCAAAATCGTTTTTTCCAAACATTCGATATAGGAATTCATGATAAACCCATATTCGCATTGCTGCGGATTGTCGGTGATTTTGATGAGATGAATTTTGTAGGTGCCTTTCTTTACGCGAATCACATCGGCATACACCACGGGGAAATTGTAGTCTTTGGCATATTTTTCGGCGCCATACATAAACTCGGTTTCTTTATGAAGAAAAGTAACGGGAAAGCCTTTCTTGACGCCCCCGGGATATTGATCTGCCAAAAATAAACTTGCGGTGAGGCGGTCTTTATCCTTAGCAAACTCTTCTTTGATGTTGTTGGCATGGATGATTTTCATGCCTGTTTTGCTGCGTTTGTTATTAATCAAAACATTCAACACGGCATTCGACAAAGGCTTGCCAACGCCAATGGCTAAATGCGGAAACAACAAGTTGAGCGAATAAATCAACAACTCCCAATTGCCATAATGTGCCGACATGAAGATAACGCTTCTGTTTTCGGCGGCATATTGTTCCATGATTTCGGGATTATCGCAGGATAGATGGCGCAACAGACCTTTTTTGCTTATCGTTAGATATTTTACAGTTTCCAAAAACATATCCGACAAATGCATATAGAATTGTTTGGCGATTTTATGCGTATCCACCTCCGCCGGGAAGCTTCCTTTTAGGTTTTGCATCACCACCTTCTTGCGATAGCCAAAAACATAATATAACATCACAAACATGAACTTAGAAACGCCATACAACACACACATCGGCAGCAGAGAAAACAACAGCAGCACGAAAAAAAGGAGATAGTTTAGACATTTGGAAATGAAAGTCATCATTGAGGATGTTTATAGTTATGATCTAAGAGTATTTTGCAAAGATAGGGAGATTTTTTTAATGGTTAAATTGTTCTATGGTTTTATTGTTGATTTGAAATATAGGTATGTTGGGAATGGTTTTTATTCTTTATTTTTTGAATCCATGATGATAGTTACAGGACCGTCGTTAATCAATGAAACTTGCATATCGGCGCCGAATTCTCCGGTAACAACTTTTGCAATGATTTTTCTTTGCAAGATTTTTATAAACGCCTCATAAAGCGGAATAGCGATATCAGGTTTTGCTGCGCGAATATAGGAAGGACGGTTGCCTTTTTTGGTGCTAGCATGAAGCGTAAATTGACTTATGAGCATCGCCTCACCGCCTATTTCATTCACCGAAAGATTCATCACGCCCTGTTCATCAGCAAAGATACGCAGATTGGCAATTTTCGCACACAACCATTCGCTGTCTTCATCCGTATCGGTATCTTCTATACCTAATAAGATTAGGAGACCTTTGCTGATATTTCTAGTTTCAGCATGATTGATAAGCACAGAGGCTTGAGACACTCTTTGAATGACTATTCGCATAGTTTGATTTATCTATATAAAAACATAGACACATAAAAATCTTCTTGTAGAAAAACCTATGTGTCTATGTGTCTATGTGGTTTATATCATGCCTTAAATCATTTTTTTCGGATCAACCCACTGCGTGAATTGTTCGTCTGTAACCAAACCTAATTGTATAGCAGCTTGGCGCAATGTTAGGTTTTCTTTATGTGCTTTTTTAGCTATTTTGGCTGAGTTTTCGTAACCGATATGTGGGTTGAGCGCTGTAACCAACATCAAGGAGTTTTCCAAATGGTGTTGAATATTCACTTCGCGCGCTTCGATACCAATGGCACAATTATCGGTGAAGGAAACACTAGCATCGCCAATCAAACGTGCTGCCATCAGTAAATTATAAATCATGACAGGTTTGAACACATTGAGTTGGAAATGTCCGTTCATACCTCCGATGTTGATAGCAGCATCATTGCCAATCACCTGAGCACACACCATCGTCATGGCTTCGCACTGCGTAGGATTTACTTTGCCGGGCATGATAGACGAACCGGGTTCGTTTTCGGGCAACAACAATTCGCCGATTCCGCAACGTGGACCTGAACCCAACAAACGGATGTCATGAGCAATCTTCATCAAACTTATGGCAACGGTTTTCAACGCTCCCGAAGTTTCAACAATAGCATCATGAGCCGACAAACCTTCGTATTTGTTCGGAGCTGTAATGAAAGGCAACCCTGTTAGTGTTGCAATATGTTTTGCCACCAATTCAGAATATCCTTTGGGAGTGTTGATACCTGTTCCGACAGCGGTGCCGCCTAAAGCAAGTTCCGATAAATGAGGAAGGGTATTTTTGATGGCAATAATGCCATGGTCAATTTGAGATACGTAGCCTGAGAATTCCTGACCTAAGGTGAGCGGTGTGGCATCCATCAAGTGGGTCCGTCCGATTTTTACGATATGTTGAAATTCTTCCGACTTCTGCGCAAGCACATTTCTGAGCATTTCTAAACCCGGAATGGTAGTCGTTACAATCATTTTATACGCAGCAACATTCATCGCCGTAGGAAATGTGTCGTTTGATGATTGCGATTTGTTCACATCATCGTTGGGATGGATAAATGTTTTTCCATCGCCCAAAGTTCCGCCGCGAAGCAATTCGGCGCGGTTAGCCACCACTTCGTTCACGTTCATATTACTTTGTGTGCCTGAACCGGTTTGCCAAACCACCAAAGGAAACTCAG
This sequence comes from uncultured bacterium, assembly GCA_903858655.1. Lineage (GTDB taxonomy): Bacteria > Bacteroidota > Bacteroidia > Bacteroidales > CAIWKO01 > CAIWKO01. The sequence continues at coordinate 9,549 of CAIOJS010000414.1, forward strand.
CATCCAATTTGGAATCGAGAATTTCGTCGCATACTTTGGCAATCAATTCGCATTTTTCGGCAGAAAGCACGCCCAAATCACAGTTGGTGATAGCAGCAGCTTTTTTCAGAATAGCAAAGGCTTCGATAATTTCTTTCGGCATCTGTTGTCCACCGATTTTAAAATTATCTTTTGAGCGCTGGGTTTGTGCGCCCCAATATTTTTCGGCTGGTACTTCAACCGCACCCATGGTGTCATGTTCAATACGTATTTTCATTTTTATAGATTTTTTTTGAGGTACAAACGTATGAATTTTTTCGCTATTACGATGAAAAAAATTGTACTATTTTAATAAATATCAATTTTTTTATGTGTTTTTGACATAGATAT
>CAIOJS010000415.1 GCA_903858655.1 uncultured bacterium
AATTTTATAATTACTTAATAATGATGTCCTTATAAATATGAGTGAGTTTGATAAGATTCTAAAAGTAAACATTGAAGACCAAATGAAGACTGCATACATTGATTATTCGATGTCAGTTATCGTTTCAAGAGCATTGCCAGACATTAGAGATGGTTTAAAACCTGTACATCGTCGCGTTCTTTTTGGAATGCACGATTTGGGTATTATGGCAAATAAACCCTATAAAAAATCCGCAAGAATTGTTGGGGAAGTTTTAGGGAAATATCACCCTCATGGTGATACATCCGTTTATGATGCCATGGTTCGTATGGCTCAAGAGTGGTCATTACGTTATCCGTTAATTGATGGACAAGGAAACTTTGGTTCCATTGATGGTGATAGTCCGGCAGCAATGCGTTATACGGAAGCAAGATTTCAGAAGATAGCTGAAGAGATGCTTGCCGATATAGACAAAAACACAGTTGATTTCAGGTTAAACTTTGATGATACCTTAGAGGAACCTACGGTGTTGCCTGCAAAAATCCCTAATCTTTTAATTAATGGCGCATCCGGTATTGCTGTAGGTATGGCAACCAACATGCCTCCACACAATTTGAAAGAAGTGATTGACGGAATCATAGCGTATATTGATAATAATGAAATAACCATTCCTGAATTGATGAAGTTCATCAAAGCTCCCGATTTTCCTACTGGTGGCATAATATATGGTTATGAAGGAGTTCGTGATGCTTTTGAAACCGGTCGTGGTCGAATTGTTATGCGCGGTGAAGTGGTGGTTGAAGAGGAAAATGGTAGAGAACACTTAATTATTACTTCAATTCCTTATCAGGTTAACAAAGCAGAAATGATTAAGAAAACTGCCGATTTAATTAATGATAAAAAAATTGATGGCATCTCTGAAATCCGTGATGAATCTGATAAAAGTGGAATTCGCATTGTTTATGAGTTGAAAAAAGATGCTATTTCAAATGTAGTTCTTAATAAATTGTATCAACAAACAGCCTTGCAATCTTCTTTTAGTGTCAATAATATTGCCCTAGTAAAAGGAAGACCCATGTTGTTAAACTTAAAAGGGCTGATTACGCATTTTGTGAATCATCGTCATGAAGTGGTGGTTCGCAGAACTCAATATGATTTGGAACAAGCAGAAAAACGTGCTCATATACTTGAAGGATTGTTGATTGCTCTTGATCATATAGAAGAAGTTATTGCCATTATTCGTGCTTCAAAGACCGTTGAAGAAGCTCGAAACGGTTTGATGGAGAAATTCGGATTGAGTGAAATTCAAGCTCGTGCTATTGTGGATATGCGTTTGAGAGCTTTAGTTGGTTTAGAAAGAGAGAACTTGCAAAACGAATATAATGAGCTATTAAAACATATTGAGTATTTAAAAAGTATTCTTGCAGATTTCAACCTTCGAATGGAAATCATTAAAAAAGAACTGCTCGAGATTAAAGAAAAATATGGTGATGAACCCAGAACAGAGATAGTTTATGCGGCTACGGATTTTAAAATCGAAGATACGATTGCCGACGAACAAGTGGTTGTTACTATTTCACATATGGGATATATCAAACGTACACCTTTAATTGAATATAGACGTCAGAATAGGGGAGGGCGTGGCTCAAAAGGCTCTAATATTCGCGATGAGGACTTCCTCGAATATCTCTTTGTAGCTACGATGCATAACTATATGTTGCTATTTACTGAAAAAGGAAAATGTTTTTGGTTGCGTGTTTTTGAAATACCCG
>CAIOJS010000416.1 GCA_903858655.1 uncultured bacterium
CAATGAACGTCAACAAAGTTAATTAATTAATCCTTTATTAAATTTAATAAAAAAAACAGGAGCATATTATGGGTGCAACAAATTGTCCGGAAACCCCGAGACAGCGAATGATTTCGATGATGTATCTCGTGTTGACAGCGCTTTTAGCTCTCAACGTTTCAAAAGAGATACTCGATTCATTTCTTATCGTAAACGAAAGTTTAGTTAAAACAAACGAAAACTTTACTAAAAAAATCGAATTGACATACTCTGCATTCGATAAACAAAAAAAAATAAACGAAGTTAAAGTTTTACCTTTCTGGGAAAAAGCGCAAAAGGCACGTAAAATGGCTAAAGATATGGTTAGCTTCATTGAACAAACCAGAACTGAAGTAATTGCTGCTGAATCTCAAAAAACAGTTGCAGAGTGTAAAGATATAAATCTTAGAGAAATTGGTCAACGAGATAGATATGTTGAGGGTACTCGCTACTTTATTGGTCATTCAGAAACCGGAGCTGGTGGAAGAGCAGAAGCATTGAAGAAAAAGATAGAGGATTTCAAGGTAAATATGTTGAATCTTTTGGATAAAAAGAAACATGGAAAAATGGATTTAGGTTTAGATACTAAAGGTCCATATAAAAATGCTAGTGGTAAAACTCAAAACTGGGAAATGCATAATTTCTATTATACTATTCTTGTAGCCAATGTTGTAATATTAAATAAACTTATTGCTGAAGTTAAAAATGCTGAATTTGATGTAGTGAACGCTTTATTGACAGATATCTCTGGTGATGATTTTAAATTTGATGAAGTTGGAGCTAAAGTAGTTGCAAAAAGTAATTATGTGCTAACAGGAGAAACTTTCGAGGCTGATATTTTTGTAGCAGCTTATGATACCAAACAAAATCCCGTGATTGAAGTTGGTGCTGGAATTGATTCAACTACAATGACGATTTCCGGTGCAACAACAAAAGTTGATGGATATAGAGGTGTTGGTAAATTGAAACTTCCAGCAGGTGCTGCAGGTGTTAAACAATTTGGTGGAAAAATCACTATTACTGCTGCTGATGGAACAACTAAATCTTATCCTTTCAATAGCGAATATGTAGTTGGTACTCCATCTGCAACTATTTCTCCAACCATGATGAATGTGTTTTACATTGGTGTTGATAATCCCGTATCCATTTCAGTTCCTGGTGCATCTAACGAACAAGTTAGTCCTACTATTACCGGTGGCGGTGGCACTATTACCAAATCACCAGGCAACGGATTATATAATGTAAAAGTTTCTACTCAAGGTAAATGTACAATAAACGTAAGTGCAAAAATGGGTGCTACATCAAAACAAATGGGTTCGATGGAGTTTCGTGTAAAACGTATTCCTGATCCTGTTGCTTATGTTGGTGGCGTTAGAGGCGGAATTATTCCAAAAGCAAATTTACTTGCTGCAGGTGGTGTTATTCCAAAAATGGATGGTTTTGATTTTAATGTATTTCCAACAATTATTGGGTTTACATTAGCTATTGTTAAAGGTGGGGACTATTATCCTGAAACAACTACAGGTCCAAAGTTTTCTGCTAAAATGATTCAAATGTTAAATGGAGTAAGTAAAGGACAAAAAGTATTTTTTGAAGATATTAAAGCTAAGTTACCAGATGGAAGCACACGTAATTTAGGAGCTATAACATTAAAAGTAGGTTAATCCTTTTAAAAAGGAGGTATATTATGAAAAAAAGCATGTTGATATTATCTGTAATTGGTTTGTTAATGACTATGCAGATAAAAACCTATTCACAAAACAATATAGGAAAATCTCCTGTGGATGGGCTTTTTGATAAAAGAACACAAAGTGCTAATTCTTTGAATCGCGTCCCGATTCCCTGGACATCTATTCGAGAATCAGATGTGATGTGGTCAAAGCGTATCTGGCGTGTTATTGATTTGCGACAAAAAATAAACCTTCCATTTTTCTATCCTATTGATGAGCAACAAGGACGTAAAAGCTTGATGCAAATAATTTATAACGGTATAAAAGAAAATTCTATCACAGCCTATGGGACAGAGGATGAAGAGTTTTTAACACCTTTAACTGCGGCTGATCTTGGTAAAAAACTTGATAGAGTTGATACCATTCAGGTTACAAGCACTGAGCCTCCTTATGATGTTCATGACTCTGTGGTTAATAATAAATTTAATCCATCTGATGTTGTTTTAATCCGTGTGAAGGAAGATTGGTTTTTTGACAAACAACGGTCTGTGATGGATGTTCGTATTATTGGACTGTGTCCGGTAAAAGAACTTTATGATGACAATGGTGAATTCAAAGCTATGCAACCTATCTTTTGGGTTTATTTCCCTGAATGTAGGAAATTATTTGCTACGAATGAAGTCTATAACAGATATAATGATGCCGAACGCAGAACCTATGATGACATCTTCTTCAAACGTTTGTTCGGAAGCTATATCTACAAGGAAAGTAATGTTTATGACCGTAAGATTGGCGCATATACCAAAGGAATGGATGCATTGCTTGAAGCAGAAAGGATAAAGAACGATCTGTTCAATATTGAACACGATTTGTGGGAATATTAAAAATATCGAAAAAAGCCTTCAACTATTCGTTGATGGCTTTTTTTTAACCATCCCAAATATCGAACAAAGTAAAAACAAAATAAATTTCTTTACATAAATCGAATCTGTTGAAAAAAATCATCAAAAGAAAAGCAAGCAAGATTCACAATAAATGAACTAACAAACAATCAAATTAAACTAATATAAAAGAGAATTATGTAACATAATTTTGATTTTAACTAATATAAATACTAAATTCTAA
>CAIOJS010000417.1 GCA_903858655.1 uncultured bacterium
ATATATTATATGTATCAAGTAAAAAATTTCGTATCCTCAGTATATTTTTTCGTTGAACAATATCCTATTATTCGATAACAGTCAGCAGATTGTCCACCAGCCGACTCGCTCCAATGCGGAACAGCTTCGGTTTGAGCCATGCATCGCCCAAAATATTTGCCACAATGTTATAATATCGCAAAGCGATGTCGGGTTGTGTAATGCCGCCTGCCGCTTTAAAGCCCACGCGGATGCCGCTTTTCGTAAAATAGTCCAAAATAGTATCACACATAATCGCGGCAGCCATTTCAGTGGCAGCGGGTTGTATCTTCCCGGTGGAAGTTTTGACAAAATCGGCGCCTGCCAGTATCGCAAATTGGCTCGCCTTGCGGATAAGTTCCGGTTTCAGCAGTTCGCCCGTCTCCAAAATCACCTTCAGATGCGTTCCTTTGCAGGCGGTTTTGATGGCAACTATCTCATTGAAGACGGTTTGATAATTACCTTCCAGAAACTTCCCGCGCGAAATCACCATGTCAATCTCGTCGGCGCCTTCGCTCAACGCAAAATTAATTTCCGCTAATTTCAGCTTCAAGGGTAACTGTCCCGATGGAAATCCACCTGCCACCGCAGCCACCCGTATGTCCTTATCTCTCAATTCATTTTTACATTGTCTGATGAAAGGCGAATAGACGCAAACCGCCGCCACCTTCGGAATCCCGCGTTCCAAATCTTCTATGCCAAAAGCTTTTTCGCAGAGCGATGTAACGCGCGCCGCCGTGTCCGAGCCTTCCAGCGTGGTCAAATCCACCAGCGCAAGCAGCTCACGATAAATCTCTTGCGTAGTCTTCGTAGCATGAGGCGTCGTCGCCAAAGCTTCTATGCGTTCCTGCCATGCCGCTTCCGTCAGTATTGGGTAATCAGAAAATGTAATCATAAGCTGAATAGTATTTTTTGATGATGATAATGTACTTTAATTTATATCAATTTTCGCGAACTGAATCGCCTTTAAAAACTTCTTTTTTTGAAGAATATTATTTTTTATGGGATGTGTCTCATAAATTATTTCTACCTTCGAACACTTTTTTTGAATTGAATGTTTTATCAAACGAATACAAAATTATGGAACATAAAAAGAATTTATTGGGATGGATAGCGCTGTTTTTGGGTGTTGCAATAGTTATGGTGCTACTTTATGTGAAGTTTTTGGCAGAGAAACGTCTAGAATCTGTAGCCGGAATGCTCAATCGCTTAGGCGATTCGGAGATTTTCTATACCGTACATGTGCAAGACACGCTTGATATCTCCACCGCCTTCACCATAGCGGAAAAAGTTCCGGTTGTAGTGCAAATGCGCGTAAAGCATCTGCTGGATTTCAAAGCCGAAATCCCGATTGACCAACAAATTCAGACGCCCATCCATCTTGTAGTGAACCAAAACATAAAGGTGGACACGGGTTTTCTGTTTAAAGACAAAATCATCGTGCCGCTTGATGAAATTATCCATGTTGATCAGAAGTTTCTCATACCGACAAACTCGAAACACCGGAAGGGAGTGAACATTCCGATAGTCGCAGACATCCCGTTGAAACAGAATATCACGCTCGGCATAAAGAATCCCATCCCCGTCAGTGCCGAAATCCCAATCAAGATACCCATTTCGCAAACCATCCCGGTGCAAATAACCCTGACCATTCCCGTTGACCTGAAAATCCCGCTCGATATTCCGGTGAACAGCAAAGCAGTGATATCTTTCCCACAGACACTGCCTGTCAAGGGCAGGATACCGATTTCGTTGAACATTCCGGTGCGCATTCCCCTATCCGCAACACCCATCAAGTCGAAAGCAGATTCAATTGCCTTTCAACTCAAGAGCCTGCTGAAACCCTAAGCGAATAAAATTAAAAGAGCTATAAAGAAAATCAAAAAGCAACGAAAAAGTCCTGAAAATCATCAGGACTTTTCTGCAATGCCAATTAAACTTTCTTCAGATGACTACTCTTAATCATCAAATTCTCTAAGCCGTTTGTCTCAAATTCTTTCACATACTTCTCCGTAAGTGGGTCGAGCATATCAATCTTAGCCTCCATGCTCATCGCATCAGCCTCTTTGCCTAACTTCACATGTAAATCGCGTTCAGCAAGACGATAAATCAGATGATCCCAAAAACTATCTTCTTCATAATCTTCGATGATGTCAACCACTTCGTCCTCAAAATCTCCCGATGGCATAAAAAGATCCATCTTTTTGTTATGCTCCATCAACTTACCGAGACCGATTTCTTTGCTCTGCGCAAAAACTGTTTGCACCAATACGTTTAACACCATGTTCTCGGGTTCGTCAATCACCCAATCGCCCAAATAAACGAGTTTCAGCAGCTCTTTATACTGCTCTTTTGTCAATTCTAAATTCACTTTTTTCATGTTTTCTATTTATTTGATTTTACTATTTACTATAAGGAGAATTTCCGCTTCCGCATCTTTAGCTTGCTGTTCAATCATAGCCCCGCGAGCTAAAATATCGTTCACAAAAGCCATATCTTTCAAGCCCGACGCATTGATTTTCACATTGAGAAATGCCCCCATCACCGCCGAACGTGCACACAAAGCCCCTACGCCTGCATCCGACACCGAATTGGGATTCCCAACTTCCGCCATCGCTTTGATAATGGGCATACTTGCTAGGGTTTTCTCCATCGTTTTGAATGGAATTTCCGTTGCATAGCGGGTAGCAGCCTGTATCGCTGCATCGCGCATAGATTTTTCTGCTTCCGTTGCCTTCGGAAGTCCAAATGCGTCCATAATCTTATTAAACGAGTTCGTATCTTCATCAACAAGCGCCAGAAGCTCATCTTTAATCTTCTGTCCTGCTGCCGCCCAATCCGAAAATTCTTCCCAACGTGCATCCCAACCTGCCTTATGCGAAGATAAGTTCGCCACCATGGTCGCCAAAGCAACACCCAAAGCACCCATATATGCCGCAATCGAACCGCCCCCTGGCGCCGGAGATTCCGAAGCTGTTTCATTGGCAAAGCCCTTACAGGTGAAATCAATAAGTCGTTTCGGTTTATGGATGTCGGAGTCTTCCATCACATATTCTATTATCTTCTCTCTCGGATTAAAAGGTTTCAGGTCGTCGAGCCCTAAAGACTTCACCGCAATCTTTATCAGTTCCTCCTCCGAAACACCCACCGAACGTTTTTGTTTCATCAGAAAATACTTTCCCGCATCCAACATAGCCTTCAAAGGAACCAAACCCACCAATTCCGACCCGGTAACCCGCATTCCGCGTTCTTGAGCCTTCGTGCAAGCTTCCTCAAAAGCAACATGCACCGAAGTAGTGCTGATATTCGTCAAATTGATTGAAACCTGAGCAATGCCATATTCCTCAATAAACCACCCGATAGCCTTGCAAGCTTTCAATGTCCCCGGGATGTTTATTTGATTGCCCGCTGCATCCTTCATAATCTTCCCCACAGGTGAATCTCCTTCACGTTTCGGGCGTCCTTTTTCGCGAATATCAAAAGCCACAGCGTTTGCCCGTCGCGTAGAGGTCGTGTTTAGGTTCACATTGTAAGCCACCAAAAAATCACGAGCGCCAACAGCCGTCGCACCTGCCGTCGCATTAAATTCAACAGGACCAAAATCCGGCTTCCAATGCGGATCCGATAGTTTCTTCTGCAAACCTTCATATTCGCCTGCCCTGCACGTCGCCAGATTCTTGCGTTCATCTGTGTAAGCAGCATTTTCATAGCAATACACAGGAATATTGAGTTCTGTACCCACCTTTTCGGCTAATTTACGCGCATAGACCGCCGTCTCGTCCATCGTTATCCCCGAAATCGGGACAAAGGGACACACATCAGTGGCACCCATACGTGGGTGTTCGCCTTTGTGTTTACGCATATCAATAATTTCGGCAGCTTTCTTGATGCCTCTAAATGCTGCTTCAACAATAGCGTCAGGCGTGCCGACAATCGTCACCACCGTGCGGTTCGTTGCTTTTCCCGGATCAACATCCAATAATGTAACGCCTTCAACGGTCACAATTTGATCGGTAATTTGTTTAATAATTCCCATATCATTGCCTTCGCTGAAGTTGGGAACGCATTCTATAATTTGTTTCATGATGAAAAATAGTTTTATTTCGGCTGCTAAATTAATAGTTTATGATAATATACGCGCACTTTTTTTTAAAATAATTACAAGGGCACAAAAAGTAGCCTTGGAAATAATAAGATATTCAGTAGTTTAGAAAGAAATATGTAAATAGTTGATTTTTTCCTATAATATATTAATTTACTTTTATAATTTTGCAGATTATTTCTTAATGCAAAACATGACGACTTCTTTCTATTCAATTATTACAGGTTCTGGAAAATATATTCCGACTAAGCTGGTGAAGAACGAAAATTTTTTGACGCATAGATTCTTAAATGCTTCAGGGGAAGAGTTTCCTAAGACAAATGAAGAAATTATTCATAAGTTTAAGGAAATTACTGAAATTGAAGAAAGAAGATATGTCGAAGACGAATTTGTTACTTCGGATATTGGCTATTTCGCAGCACTCGATGCTATAGAATCTACAAACAGTGATAAAGAAACTTTTGACTATATCATTGTGGCTCATAACTTCGGGGATGTGAAAAGTTCTAATCCCAGGACGGATATGGTGCCAAGTATTGCTGCGCGTATCAAACATAAGCTGCAAATTGAAAATCCTTTCACGGTGGCGTATGATGTGCCTTTCGGTTGTCCGGGATGGTTGCAGGCTTTGATACAAGCGGATTATTACCTGAAATCGGGGGATGCAAAAAAGATATTGGTGATAGGTGCCGAGACGCTTTCCCGCGTTTCCGACCCGCATGATATTGACAGTATGCTGTATTCTGATGGCGCAGGTGCCGTTATAGTGGAAGCAGTGGCAAGCGAGACGCCCGTAGGCATCGTTACGCATCTGACGCGTTCGGATACTTTGAAACATTCGGGCTTGCTGACGATGGCTGCTTCTTATGATAAAGAAGTGGACAACGATGATATCTTCTTAAAGATGAATGGCAGAAAGCTCTACGAATATGCGCTGAGCACGGTTCCGCAGTTGGTGAAAGATTGTATCGAGAAGTCGAAGGTTTTGTTCACCGATGTGAAAAAATTGATCATTCATCAGGCAAATGCTAAGATGGATTATGCGATTTTGGAGCGTCTGTATAAACTTTATGGCATGAAGGAAGTGGGGAGGGACATTATGCCGATGACGATTTCTTTTCTGGGAAATAATTCGGTGGCGACTTTGCCGATTTTGTTTGATATGATGTTTAAAGGCGAATTGGAGAGCACCGCAATGAACAGCGGCGAGCATCTGATTTTTGCTTCGGTGGGCGCAGGCATGAATGTGAATGCGATGATTTATAAGATGCCGTAAGGTTTCTTATTTCGGACAGAAACTTAGACACTTCATTCTATCCTTGGTGTAATTCAGGCGTCAAAAAATTCCTTACAGATACGTTACAGACTCTAAAATCTTACAAAAATGGTTATTACAGACATTCAGCAGATATGCGTGCACGGTGTGGGCAACAAACTTTCGGGTGAGCCGAACACTTATTCGAAAACTCCGTTCAAGATTGCGAGTTATCAGATCAATAATCTGCTTTTGAAGTACTTTACGGCTTCTTTTAAGAGCGAAGAGTTTTATAATCTTTATCATGATAGCAGTTTGCAGTTGAATGAGGTGTATTCCTATGTGAATGATATCTTCGCCAATCCCGATAATTTGTTCGCGCAGAGCATCAATATCGCGAAGCATCTGTTTGAGCAGACTTCGCATCCAAAGATTAAAGCGGGAGAGTTTTATGTGGTGTATTTTAAGGACTGTCTGATTGAGAATGAGAAGGTGGATGCCGTGGGTTTGTTTAAATCGGAAAACAGAGAGGCGTTTCTGAAGGTGTTTTTGGAGAATGGCAATTATCATATCAACGGGGAGGAAGGTATCAACATCAATAAGTTGGATAAGGGTTGTATTATTTTCAATACGACGCCTGATGAGGGCTATTTGGTGGCGTTGGTGGATACTCCGCAGAAGGGTAGCGAGACACAATATTGGAAGGATGACTTCCTGAACGTGCGTCAGAGGCGGGATAATTATCATCAGACGCAGAATTTGTTGACGCTGTGTAAGAATTTTGTGGTGGAGAAGCTGCCGACGGAGTTTGAAGCCAACAGGGCGGACCAAGCGGATATGCTGAACAAGTCGGTGAAGTTTTTTAAGGACAATGAGACGTTCGTTTTGGACGAGTTTACGGGCGAGGTGATGCAGAATCCTGAGGTGATTGAAGCATTTAATAAATATAAGCACCAATTTGCTGAAGAACACGACATGGAGATTGCGGATGAGTTTGATGTTTCGGCGGCGGCGGTCAAGAAGCAACAAAGGGTGTTTAAGAGTGTGATTAAATTGGATAAGAATTTCCATATTTATGTGCACGGGAACCGCGAATATATCGAGCGGGGCTATGATGAGGAGACAGGGATGTATTATTATAAGGTATTTTTTAAGGAAGAGGCATAAGTTGCGAGTTCCTAGTTTATAGTTTATAGTTTATAGTTTTTAGTTCGGAGTTCGTGGTTTCGAGTTCGGAGTTCGGAGTTTATAGCTCGGAAATTTAAGATCCAAATTCCAAATACCAAATTCCAAATACCAAGAAGCACTACAAATTACGAATGAACGAATTACGAATCTCAGCATAACAAGAACCAAATTTCAAATCGCAAATCATTAATTAAAAATCTTAATTCTAAAATCTAAAATCATAAATCAAAAATTCTACATATATTTGCTCTTTCTTTTCTCAGTATAAAAAATAAAATTTAATGCTATGAAAAAATTAATCTTCTCCTTGTTTTTGCTGCTATCCGCAAGCATCACGATAGCACAGATTGACAACCCAAATTATTCCTTAACGTTTGATAGTCCTTTTGGAATGGAACATCTTCGCATAGATACCGTCGGCAATCCTAACAATATTTGGCAAATTGGCATGCCATATAAACAACATATAACATCAGCCTTCAGTGTTCCTAACGCTATTGTCACAGATTTAATCTATTCATATCCTAAGAACGATACATCATCCTTTATTATTACCAACATTGCAAGTATTGGTTATATGTGTCCCATGACGGTCATATTAAGTGGACGTTATAATGTCTATTCGGACACTTTGAGCGACTATGGCAAGATTGAATTCTCCCCCAACAACGGTTTATCATGGATTAATCTGCTTAAAGACACATTAATTTTAGATACATCTAACTACTTTGACTGGAATTGGGATGTATATGGCAATCCTCATCCCACATTGTCAGGAAATTCATTCGGATGGAAATCTTTTTATGTCAATTTAGCACAATTTGGGCATTTCTTGGGAGTTACTGTTGGCGATACGGTATTATTTCGTTTCACATTTATAAGTGATAGCATCGAAACAAACAAAGATGGTTTAGCATTCGACAATTTGCAATTCATGGAAAACTGCGAAGGCATCGCCGAGTTCCAAAATGATAATTTGATTGCCATTTCGCCCAACCCAACGTCCGACAAATTCACCATCACCTGTCCCAAAGAGCCGCTCATGCAGCTTTCTGTTTATGATATGATAGGCAAAGAGATATTGCGGAAAGAAATTGACAGCGCCGCCGTCATTGATGTGAGCGCATTGCCCGCGGGAGTTTATTTAATTACCGTTTTGGGCAGCGATTGGATAGCGCAGAAGAAATTAATTAAGCAATAATGCGTTTGCTTTGAATAATCTTATGTTTAAAGAACCAAATTCCAAATACCAAATCCCAAATACCAAGAAGCACTACGAATTACGAATGAACGAATTACGAATCTCAGCATAACAAGAACCAAATTTCAAATACCAAATACCAAATACCAAGAAGCACTACGAATTACGAATGAACGAATTACGAATCTCAGCATAACAAGAACCAAATTCCAAATACCAAAAACCAAATACAAAAACGCAAATCACTAATTATAAATCTAAATTCTAAAATCTCAAATCTCAAATCCAAAAATCTCAGTGCTTCTTAGTGTTCTTAGTGTCTCCGTGGTGATTTTTCGCAAAGCTATTACACGGAGATACACGGAGAAGACACGGCGTTTCACGGAGAAAGAAAAAAGAGGAATATGAAGGCTCAAAAAACTCGAAACTATGAACTATGAAATCGAAACTATGAACATTGAACTCGAAACTATGAACTCGGAACTATGAACTATGAACTAATCTTAAATCTTACATGCAGAAAAACATACTCGTAACAGGCAGCAATGGACAACTTGGCAGCGAAATGCGCGTTCTTGCGCCGCAATTTCCACAATTTCGGTTTTTCTTTACGGATGTAGCGGACTTAGACATCTGCGAAGCGAAGGCTGTGATGGATTATGTGTCGAAAAATACTATCCGCTGCATCATCAATTGTGCCGCATATACCGCCGTGGATCACGCGGAGCAAGAACCGCTATCGGCGCGCGCCATCAATGCTATCGCAGTGAAACATCTTTGCTCCGCAGCTAAAAAACATAATGCTTTTTTGGTACATATTTCTACCGATTACGTGTTTGATGGCTTCAAAATCAACCCGTATGACGAAACCGATGCCACCCATCCTATCTCGGTTTATGGCAAAAGCAAATTGCAAGGCGAAGAGTTCGTCAGAGTGAGCGGCATTGCGTCGCTTATCTTCCGCACGTCGTGGCTTTACTCGTCGTTTGGGTCTAATTTCGTGAAAACCATACTGCGTTTGAGTCAAGAGCGTCCCGAACTCCGAATCGTTTCAGATCAAGTGGGTGCGCCGACCTACGCAGCGGATTTGGCGGCAACGATATTGGATATTTTGGCAAATCATAGCCTGCCCGGGCATCCCGAAATTTATCATTATGCGAATAAAGGAAAGACTACGTGGTTTGAATTTGCGCATGAGATAGTGAAACTGTCGGGCGGCACAACGCTTTTGCATCCCATCACAACGGAAGAATATCCGACGCTTGCCGCACGTCCGAAAAATAGTCAGCTATGCAAAGCGAAACTGATTCAAAACTTCGGCATCCATCCTCCTGAATGGAAAGAGAGCCTGAAAGCTTGCATGGAGATATTGCTAGCGGAAAACTAGCGAGAATAAGAGATATTTTTTGTTAGAGAAGAGGACTTCGCCGCGTCGCTTAGTTGGATTGAGGCACGCTCAGACACTCGATAATCTTCGCGTTTTCCTCCACTTTGCCCACGCTGATGCGCAACGAACGGGCGTCGCCAAAAGCTTCCATCTTACGAACGATGATTTTGTTCGCAAACAGGCGGTCGTGCAGGGCATCGCGCTCCTGAGTCGTTTCAAAATAAATAAACACGAAATTACTCTCCGAAGGCAGCACATTATAGCCCAATTTGCGCAGCCCTGTCAACAAAATTTCGCGCCCGATGGCATTATTTTTCACCGAAAACGCCACGTGTTCCTGATCGTCCACAGCTTCTAGAGCCGCAAAGTTCGACAAAGTGGTAATCGTGAACGGAATTCGGTTCGTCTCCAAATCCTGTATCACCGCTTGCTGCGCGATGGCGTAACCAATGCGCAATCCCGCCAACCCGAACACCTTGGAGAACGACCGAAGGATGATGACGTTGGCATATTGCTTCAAAATCTGTTTGTAATCGGGAAAATCCGCGCGTTCCACATACTCCGTATAAGCCTCATCCAAAATAACGTAGGTCTCGCGGGGCACTTTGGCTAGGAAATCAATAATTTGTTGATGGCTAAGTATCGTTCCTGTCGGATTATTGGGATTCGACAGGAAAATAAGCTTCGTTTTGGCGTCGCAAAGCTTCAAAATAGCATCCAAATCAATGTGATAATGGTCCATAAGGGCAATCCGACACTCCTTAAAGTGAATATCAGCACAGAGTTTGTACGCCACGAACGTCACTTGCGGAATCACGATGTTCTCGTCAGCCTTCACCATGCGGCTAATCAACTGATCAATCAAGGAAACCGAGCCCGCAGAAATATTAATTTCAGCGGGAGACACCTGATTCATCTTCGCGAGTTTCTCCTTCAACGTGGTCAAAACCACATCGGGATAGAGCGAAACCGAATGGATATTTTTAATGATAGCATCCATCACTCGAGGCGATGCGCCATAAGGGTTTTCATTCTGTGCCAAGCGAATAACATCGCCTTCATACGCCAAATTTTTATACAGCGGCGCTTTTACTTCTTCCATGTTCAATCAAATATTATTTTCGTTACATTTTCTAACACCGTCGTCCGATACCAAGCGCTCGCCCTCACATCCGAGATGGGCGTCGCGTAATTTAGTACCTGCGACGAAAAATTTTCCAAAACTACATCTTTTATTTCATATAGCGAGCGTCCGATGAGAAATTCGCACGCTGTTTGTGTATATTTTATCGTCGGCGCCACTGCCCCAATGGCAATTCCTGCTGCCGCGATGATGTTTTTTTCATCCACTTGAAGATGATAAGCCACTGAAAGTATGGCGATTTCCATCGAGACGCGCGTTCCGATTTTCACGTAGCCCGATTTTATGTTGTATTGAATATTTTTTGGGATAAAAATGCTACGCAAAATCTCATATTTTGCCAAAGAGGTCTTTTTCACGCCGCGGAAGAAGTTTGCCAACGGCTCTATGCGCATCTCATCGCGCGTATTGATGATGTCGCACACCGCGTTGAGCGCCACCAATGCGCACGACATATCCCCCGAAGGCGACGCTTGGCAGATATTGCCCGCCAAGGTTGCCGTTTGCCTGATTTGCATCGAAGCAACGGAATTTGCCGCTTCCCACAGCACGGGGAAGTGCGTCTGAACGTACTCATTTTCTAACACCTGCGCCGCCGTCACCAACGCGCCGATGTGTAATCCTGAGTCATCTTCCGTAATATTGGAAAAAACGTCGTCCTGCAGTTGCGCAAGGTTGATGACCGTCAAATCTTCCTGCGGATTTGCATTCAAATCGTTGATTAAATCCGTATAACCTGCCCCGAATCTGTACTTCTTGTCCTGACACGCATCCATCGCTTCCAACAAGGCTTCCCGAGTTTTCGGGCTTATAACATCAAAATCCATATATCGTATTTTTTAAACCAATTGATTTTCTTTAACTGTAGCGAGCGCCTTCAGCACCTTCTCGGCACTAATCGGCAACGAAAAAAACTCCACCCCTATCGCGTCGGCAACGGCATTGGCAATCGCGGCAGCCGTCGGAATCAGGGGGGCTTCTCCTGCGCCTTTCGAGCCGTAAGGTCCTGCTTCGTCGTAAGTTTCAATCGGGAAGAAATGAACCGTCGGCATGTCCATGCTCGTCAAAAGTTTGTAGCCGTGAAAGCTCGGATTGATCAATTTGCCTTCCGCATAAATCATCTCCTCCGTCAGCGCGAAGCCGATACCCGTCGCAATGCCGCCTTCCATCTGCCCTTGAAGCCCGACAGGGTTCAACACCCTGCCCACATCCTGCGACACCCACACATCCATCACCTTCACGTTGCCCGTAACGGTATCCACCTCCACTTCTATCGCCTGCGAAGCAAAAGCATAGTTCCCCGACACGTCGCCCATAAACCGCTTGTCCTGAAAACTGCTCGGTGGCTCATAAAAATACTCCACCTGGCACAATTCATTCGAACCGAAATGCATTTCGCGCACCACCTTGTCAATTTTTATTTCTTTTTCAGAAGAGAACATCGAGCCGTCTTTATAGTCAAAGTCGGCAGCATCAATACTCAGGAGTTTCATTGCCTCCTTACTGAGTTTCTCTTTGATGAGTTTCACCGCGCCCAACATCGAATTGCCCGCCACGAAACTCGTCCGTGACGCATGAACCCCGACATCCCAAGGTTTGACATCCGTATCTGTATTAATCACTTTTATTTTATCCATCGGGATGCCCAACTCCTCCACGGCTATCATCGCCAATATCGTCTCCGAGCCTTGCCCTATCTCATTGGAGCCGGTGATGATCGTAAGATAGCCATAATGGTCCAACTTCAAACGCGTTCCACAGCCGTCCGAACGATATATCTTCGCGCCGCCGCCCACATGCAACATAGAAGCCAAGCCGATGCCGCGACGATAGCGTCCCGTGTCGCCTCGGTTGATTTTCTCTTTGTAAGCGCTTTCCGCGATAACCTTTTCTAAGGCAGGCTGAGCGCCACAGGTCTTGAAGTGGAGCCCTTGTCCTGTTATCTCTCCCTTATAGTTGGCATTGATGAGGCGTATCTCGTCTTTGCCGATGCCAAGCTCCTTTGCCATCAAATCAATGTTGGTTTCGATAGAGAAAGTGGCTTGCGGGTTACCGTAACCGCGAAAAGAGCCTGCGAAAGGGTTGTTGGTGTAAACCGCATCCGCCTGAAACCAACAGGCAGGCACTTGATATAAGGATGAATAGGTCTGCATCATAACGAAAGGCGTGGTGGCGCCCCACGAGGTGTAAGCGCCGTTGTCCAACACTATTTTCACTTCCCGGAACGTAAATCGCCCTTCCGCATCTGCCCCCGTGGTCAAATCAATCACCATCGGTTGGCGGGTGGGCGAAGCCAAAAACTCCTCTTCCCTATCATATAAAATCTGAACAGGCTTGCCCGTTTGTATCGAAAGCAAAGCACATATCGGCTCAAAAGGATGCATATCCAACTTGCTCCCGAATCCGCCCCCAATGATAGGTTGCAGCACGCGAATCTTCGAGGCATCCATCTTCAGCGCATGGGCAATGTCCCGCTGATACAAAAACGGCACCTGTGTGGAAGCCCACAGCGTCAGCGAGCCATCCAACTTGGAATAACTTGCGGTGATATTACTTGTACCCAAACAACAGTGTGTCACACGTGAGGTTTCGTATCTTTTGGTAACGATTACCTTGCTGCGAGCCTTCTGCGCCTCCAAATCACCGTGCTCATAGTGAAACGACTCTGCCATATTCTTATTCCCGAACTGTTCGAGCCCTTTGCCGCGTTCATTCAGGGTTGGCGAAGCCTCCAACAAGGCTTCGAAAGGGTCGTAAACGCCTTGTTTCACCTCATACTCCACTTTTATCAAGGATAATGCCTTGCGTGCAATCTCTTTTGAGGTGGCTGCCACAGCAGCAATTTCATCGCGATTGCAATTCACCGTATTGCTCTTCAAAATCGGGTGGTCGCGTTTGTAGCCTATCATGTTCACATCCACATCTGCGGCAGTAATCACACATGCCACGCCTTCCAACGCCTTAGCCGCCGAAGTATCTATAGAAATGATGTTCGCGCAGGGATATTTTGTTCGCAATATCATCCCATGCAGCATATTGGGCAAATCTATATCGTGACCATACACCGCGCTTCCCGTTACGCGCTCCTTGCCATCGAGTTTGGGCGTTGATTTGCCTATTATTTTGAGGTTTTTGTTCATCATGTTAGTCATTTATGGTCATTAATTGTCATTAAAGGTCATTGATTGTCATTAAAGGTCATTCATTGTCATTTGTTGTTATTGATTGTCATTAATGGTCATTTATAATCATTCATTAGAATATGATAGTTAACTTTTGTTTTTCTATAATTTAAAAACTCTACAAATTTATAGATTTTTTTTGACATGGATGGTATTTTTGATTTTTGATTTGAGATTTATGATTTGAGGTTTTTTTAAGCATTTTTTGAAGAAAAGGTGTAAAAAGAAGATTAGCTGTATTTTAGCTTGCTTTTTATTGAGTTTGATTTATTTCAAACATAGTTTGAAACGCATTTAACGA
>CAIOJS010000418.1 GCA_903858655.1 uncultured bacterium
ATCTAAGCTCTTGGATTGATAATCTAAGCTCCTGGATTGATAATCTAAGCTCTTGGATTGATAATTTAAGCTCTTGGATTGGTAATCTAAGCTCTTGGATTGGTAATCTAAGCTCTTGGATTGATAATTCCCAAGAATCTTATGTTATGTTAAAAGATAAAACAATTAAATATCAGACTTGTACGATTCTTTAAGATAAGACTATCGTTACGGAATCACCACGGGGAAGTCGTAATCGAAGGTCAGAAAGTGTTGTTCGCCTACGATTTGCGTCATGAAGTCGTTGAAGGCATCACTGAATTGAAATTTATTCACATCATAATACACCTCCGCCAAAGGCATGTTGCCAATGGAGCCCATATCCACCGAAGTGGTGTTAAATTCTTCCAATCCTTGAAATTTCACGATGCTTTTCATCACAGGCATCTGACCATATTGATTGCTCAACAACAAATCCACCACCTTGTCGGCAAGGGTTTGCGTCAAACGGCGGTCATACAAGCGACATTCGCCGGCGCGAGCATAATAGCCTGAGATTTGTGCACGAGCTTCTATCTTCAATTTGTTGGTGATTTCCGATGCTATCACGCCGCTGATGCCACCAAAGCGCGGATGTCCGTATTCGTCCACTTCCGAACTTGCATAGACCACACCCAACTTGTCCTTAGCCTCATCGTACCAACGAACGCCTTCGGAAACGGCGATGATGAGGGCTTTCTTTTTGGAAGTCATATACGCTTCTTTCACGCGTTCGAAAAAGAAATCTTTGCGTTCGCGGGTTATCTCATACTCGGGAATTAAGGCGATATCGGCTCCGCCAAAGGAGGCACTGCCCGTCAACCATCCGGCATCGCGTCCCATAACTTCCAACACGATGATGCGCGAATGGGACTCCGCTGTGGTACGCATCCGATGGGTAAACTCCATGATGCCCTTGGCTGCCGAAGGGAAGCCCGGACATAGCACCGCTTCGATTTCGGTTCCATTATAATGATGCATACTACGCGTACGCAAGTCGTTGTCAATAGTTTTGGGGAAGCCGATGACGGGGATTCCTTCTTGCAAATACAAACGTTTGGCAGCGCCATTGGTGTCGTCGCCACCGATGGTTACGATGACGTCAATTTTATAACGTTCCAAATTGCGTAATATCTGCGGAACACGGTCTTCAGGATTTTTTTTCGAAGGAAAAGGATTGGTGCGGCTCGACAACAAAGCGGTCCCGCCATAAAACCCATCATAAGGTTGATTCGAAAGATCAACCACATCCCCGTCGCCCAACAAACCTTTCCATCCTTTGCGGATGCCATACACCTTGTATCCTAACACCGACGCGCGATTGCGGATGGATTCTATACTTGAATTTAATGCAGGAGTGTCTCCGCCGCCAGTTAAAATTGCCAGCGTTTTTCCATTAAATAGTTTCTTATTTTGACTCATGTTTTGTATTTTTCAGCAAAAGTAATAATTTGATGTGAAAGTTAAACAGTAAAATGATTAATTCTATGAAAAAGCTCCCAAAATCTTTCCCGCTAACACCTTCGCATGTTTCAGATTTGCTTCCACGGTCAAACCGGCAATGTGGGGTGTGAGGATGACATTATCAGCATGTATCAAATACTGAAACGGTTCTGGGAATTTATCTACGCTAAGCTGTTCAAAAGATTGCGATTCATATTCTATCACGTCCAAACCTGCTCCCAACAGCTTGCCGCTTTTCAGATTTTTGACCACATCTTCGGTGTTGACAATTTTTCCACGCGCGGTGTTGAGTAAAAAAATATTTTTCTGAAAGGCATTGATGAAGGCATCGTTCGCCATATAATGTGTCTCCGCAGTCAAAGGCACATGCATACTCACGATGTCGGCTTGGGCAAACACCTCATCCAAAGTTTTTTCACACACATAATCATCCGAATAGTGGGTTTTATATTTATCGTAGGCTATCACATTCATGTCGAAACCATACAAACAACGGGCAAAGGCGCTTCCCATGTTGCCATAGCCAATGATGCCAAGGGTCTTTCCTGAAAGCTCTATGCCGCGGTTTTCTTCACGATTCCAAATGCCTTTTCTCACCTGTTGGTCGGCAGTATGGAGTTTATGCAAGAGGTTGAGCAACATGCCAAGCGCATGTTCGGCAACGGCTTGTCGGTTTCCTTCGGGCGAATTAAAACATTGTATGTTTTTCTGTTGGAGATATGCCACATCTATGCTCTCCATGCCTGCACCCACGCGCGCTACAAATTTCAAACGCAGCGCTTTGTCAATGATTTTCCTGTCAATCACAAAGCGGCTGTTGATGACAATGCCCTCATAATCTGCAATGATATCTTCTAATTCAACAGCATCTTTCAAGATAAGCAGCTCGCACTGATGTTGCGCTTTTTGCAATTCATGGATCAGATACTCGTGAGTTTTTGTGGCAATAAGGATTTTCATATTATCATTTATGGATACAAAATTACTAAAAATATGATTGCCGAATACATCTATCATAAATAGAAATGAAAATATTGCCGCTTTCTTCGTATCTTTGCATTCTATGATGAAACAGGCGACGAACACAGATTGGCTTCCGATAAGCAAGGAAGAATTAGAAAAAAGAGGATGGGACTATGTGGATGTCATCATCGTGAGCGGCGATGCTTATGTGGATCATCCAAGTTTTGGTCATGCGATGATAGCGCGATTGATAGAGCATGAGGGCTTTCGCGTAGCCATTTTGCCGCAGCCCAATTGGCGTGATGATTTGCGCGACTTCAAAAAGTTGGGCAAACCGCGTTTGTTTTTTGGCATCAGCGCCGGCTGCATGGATTCGATGGTGAATCACTATACGGCTTTCAAACGTTTGCGTTCCACGGATGCTTACACGCCCAACAACGTGGCAGGTTTTCGTCCCGATTATGCCACGGTGGTCTATAGTAAAATACTCAAACAATTGTTTCCCGATGTGCCCATACTCATTGGCGGGGTGGAAGCTTCCCTGCGGCGATTTACGCATTACGACTATTGGTCGGACACTCTGAAGCCTTCCATTTTGGAAGATTCGGGCGCCGATTTGCTGATTTACGGCTCGGGTATCGTGCCGCTCAAAGCCTTGTTGAAACATCTGAAAGCAGGCGGCACCATGCAGAATGCTCATCACATCTCACAAATAGCCTATCTCACGAATACGCATCCCCATCTCGAAAAAGAAAGCTTCTTGCCGCTGCCTTCTCATGAAGAATGTCTGAAAAGCAAACATCGCTTTGCGGAATCCTTCAAAATTATAGAAATAGAATCCAACAAACTCAAATCAAAGACCCTCGTGCAGCCCATTGGGCAGCGCCATTTGGTGGTGAATCCCCCCTACCCGCCCATGAGCGCCGACGAATTGAATGCCGGCTACGATTTGCCCTACACCCGCATGCCCCATCCGCGTTACACCAAACGGGGCAGCATTGCCGCTTATGAGATGATACGCCATTCGGTCAACACCCACGTGGGATGCTTTGGTGGCTGCAGTTTTTGTTCCATCAATATGCATCAGGGCAAGTTTGTCTCGAGCAGGTCGGAGGCTTCTATCCAAAAAGAGGTGGAAGCCGTGGTGGCTATGCCCGATTTCAAAGGCTATTTGAGCGACTTGGGCGGTCCGTCGGCGAATATGTATCGGATGCAGGGCACGAAACTGCATCTGTGCGAAGCCTGTGCCCGCTTTTCGTGTATCTATCCGCGCAAATGCAACAACCTCAACGATAATCACAAGCCTCTGCTGGATTTATATCGTAAGATGAGCGCTTTGGCAGGCATCAAAAAGGTGTTTATCGGAAGCGGTTTGCGCTATGATATGTTTATCGGAAAAAAAACCGAAGACGACCAAAAGAATCATTACACGGAATACTTCCGCGAGGTGGTCAAGCATCATGTGTCGGGGCGGCTGAAGGTGGCGCCCGAACACACATCGGATAAGGTGTTAGCCGTGATGCGCAAACCCTCCTTCGAGGTGTATAAACAACTGCGCGAACAGTTTTATGCCATCTCCGACATAGCAGGACTGAAACAGCAGTTGATACCCTACTTCATTTCGAGCCATCCGGGCTGCACCATCGCCGACATGGCTGATTGCGCCCTCGAAACCAAGAAAACAGGCATGCAACTCGAACAGGTGCAAGACCTAACGCCCACACCCATGACGCTTGCCTCGGTGATGTATTATACAGGCATTGACCCCTACACCCAACAAAAACTCTTCGTGGCGCGACACATAGAAGAAAAACGCCATCAGAAACTTTTGTTTTTTTGGTATATGCCCGAAAACAAACAAGAAATCATCCGCATCCTGAAACTCAACAAACAGACGTATTTTGTTCCGAAGTTGTTTGGAGGGAAGTGATTTTAGGCTTCGCCTAAGCTCCAAATTCCAAGCTCCAAATACCAAATACCAAGGGGGTGGCGGGCTATTGTTTTATCTTTGGGATGTAGTCGTGTAGTTTTTTCTTTCTCTTTTTTTTCTTGGAGCTTGGGATTTGGATTTTGGGTCTTGGGTTTTCAAAGCCTCTGTGTAGCTCTTTTGCTCTGTCCTGTCCCGTACCGCAGGTCGGGGGTGGCTCTGTTTAACTTTAAAACCACGGAGACACTAAGAGCACTAAGTTACACTGAGAAATGACCAATGACCATTAATGACAACTAATGACCATCAATGACAAAAAAAAAGCCTGCCCTTTCGAGCAAGCTTTCTCTCCTTTAAAAACTAGTGTTATGACGACTAGATTTATCTTAAATGTCTTCGACCCTTATATTTATTTAACGTATTCAATGATTGGAGCTTCCCAATCGGTATCTACTTTAGCAATGATTGCTTTGTGGAAGAATGCGTATTCTATTTTGCTACTCAAACCTTCAATATCGGTATAAGATGTAGTGGTAGATTTAGCCGCAATCCTGTTTGTAAAATTAATAGTATCTTTGGTATATTGCCATTCGTGAGCGTTAGCCATACCTTGAGCAGTTAAATGAACTTTGCCTACGGCTACACACTTAGCTGTAAATTTATGTTTTTGAGGTTGCGTATGATTTTTCGCATTCATGCCCGTACTGGATAACAATTCAAGACGTTCCTCATCACTCAAACCGGGCGCATTTATCACACCTTCCAATTTGCCTGCTAAATTATTTAAATGTCGGTCAACTGCATAGCGGCAAGAGTCAATTGTTGTTTGTTTGGTTTCCGAAACCGCAGCATTGCAGGCATTGAGCAAAGCCGTTAGGGAACCTTTAACCACCAATACCAATGCAACTATATCCTCAGCATCGAAATTTGGGTTGTTGGTTAGGCACGTTACATAATAACCGCCTTCGAGCAATACGACTGCGTTGCTCTTGTCATTTAGGTCTAAAACAATAATAATTACCATATAAAATATCTTTAAAAATTGATGAATAAATTGAAGAAAGAACCGATTTAAAAATTGATAAAAAAAATAATATTGCTACTGCAAATAAAAAAACGCTTCAAAGGTACTGTTTATTATATTACACCAATGAAAAAAAATAAATTATTTTTTGTCTTTCATAAAATAAAACAACTATTTCCTATGCAACACACTATATAACAGTGAGTAGAATCATTGTCGGAGTCATGAAAATTTTTGAAAAAATAATCACTTGCCGAGTCAGAGATGTGACTTGCCAAGTCGGAGAGGTGACTTGCCGAGTCGGAGAGGTGACTTCCCGAGTCAGAGAGGTGACTTCCCGAGTCAGAGATATGACTTGCCAAGTCGGAGAGGTGACTTGCCGAGTCGGAGAGGTGACTCGCCGAGTCCGAGATGTAATTTGCCAAGGCGGAGCTTTGACTTGCTGAGTCAGAGATATGACTTGCCAAGTCAGAGGTGTGACTTGCCAAGTCGGAGAGGTGACTTGCCGAGTCGGATGGGTGACTTGGGAAGTGGATTTCAGATAAATCTTTGCCTTATTTTTTTATGGTGCTAATAAAAAACTTTGATGAAAAACGTTTTTTCTTGAAATAAAAAGATTTTTTTTTCTTGTATATGAAAAATGTTATGTAATTTTGAACTCGGAAATAAAAGTGGAGTTTGGAGACCACTTTAAAAAACGGGCTTGGTTCACTCAGGTTTTTATTTAGTGAGGGCGGTATCTGAAAAGCCAATGAGTAAGAGAAAAATATAAACTATGGAATTATTGAATATATTATTAATGCAACCTAACCTAAACGGTAGGCAAAGCAGCAGTCCTATTGGTACCATATTAATGATGATTTTAATTATAGGTATTATTGCCTTCTTTGTCTTAAGAAATAAAAATAAAAATAAAGAAAATAATTTAGTGCATAAAGGTGCGCCTCCTCAAAAAAAAATGACTATTAGTATTATGATTTTGATTGCAGGAATTATCATTGTTATTTGTTGTTTATCTTTAATAGAAGCACGTTTGCCTGATTTTCATATTGAGAGAGAAAATATACAAATGATTGCTGCATTAGGATATATTCTCATAGTAGTAGGGGTTATTAATATTGTTATTAACAAGGCTCGAATTACTAAATTAAAAGAATCAAAAACTGAAAGTTTTGATCAAATTGACAAACTCGAAAAATTAGCTAAACTTAAAGACCAAGGGATAATTACGGAGGAAGAATTCAACGAACAAAAAAAGAAAATTTTAAATTCATAAAGTTTGTTAATAATTTTATCAGTATATTTAAACCAAAAAAGAACTCTGAGTACAATTAATTAAATGTTCATGACTCAGTTCCTATAAATGTTGCAAAATAAATATGGATTAATAAAAGAAGATAAAAAATGACAACAATTGGCGCTATTTTACTTAATGTTAACGGTGTAATATTTGTAATAATAAACCTAATAATTGGATTTATTATATTAATTACCCAAGTAAATAAACATAATAATAGAAAAAGAGAAATGGAAAATAAATTTAATAGTCTTACTAAAAACAACTTGCGATATTTTGCAAATGAAATGAAGAATTATTATATTCAGATAAAAAAGGAATTAGAATATTCTGAAACTCTAACGTCTATTCAAAAAAAAATCTATTTAAATGATTTAGCACAAAAATAC
>CAIOJS010000419.1 GCA_903858655.1 uncultured bacterium
AGCAACTTCTCTCTTAACATTGCTTCCATCTACACCTGGAGCCGGTGACCGTTGTTCGTCAGGAATCGTAATCCCGATATCGGCTTTTTGTCCGTCAGTTACCAACGGATTAAAGCGGATATAGCGATTAGTAAAAATCCTCAAACTAGTATCAGCAGGATTGTTGATATCACCGCTTTCGTAGGATTGACGAGCGGTATCTTTGAACACAACATCCGAATGCGTAAACTCACCGGATTTCACTTTTGCCCAACGAGGAACCCATTCAGCCTTTTTATCTCCGGCAGTAACGGTGAGCAATGTCCATTCGGCAAGGGCATCGGCGGACAAGCCCCATGTCGCCTTGTAAAGATTAACTTTAATAACATAATTATCCTGAAATGCATCAAAGTCTGCATCTGAACGTCCTATAAAATCTCCCATAAGTATTTATTTTTAATGGTTTATAAATTAATTTGAAAACACGTATTGTTTATCTATTTGCAAAAGTAATAATTTGTAATAATATAGAAAGAAAGTCAAATCATAAAAAATGTTAAAATCGCGAAACGGACTTGTGTAGTTGAATATTAATAGGTATGTTTTAAGCGAAAAATAAATCGAAATGCTCTGCAAAAGGGTGTGTATGTTCTACGGAGTTTCCGTGATGAACCGTGATGAAATTTTACTTCGATACGTGGGTTCCGTTATGTTCCACGGAAGTTCCGTTGTACACCACGGAAGTTCCGTTGTCAACAACGGAAGCTCCGTTGCACGCCACGGAAGTACCGTTGCACGCCACGGAAGCACCGTTGCACACCACGGAAGCACCGTTGCACGCCACGGAAGCACCGTTGCACACCACGGAAGTTCCGTTGCACGCCACGGAAGTTCCGTTGAACATAACGGAAGCTCCGTTGTGCACCACGAAAGCTCCGTTGTGCACCACGGAAGTTCCGTTGTGCACCACGGAAGGATCGTGAAACGATAAAATTGTTCCGTAATCAACTAAAATGCAAGCGGGTAGCAGAGCGATGATTTTGATTGATGAATATTTTTTTTTATGAGATGAAGAAAAAGATTTTGTTGAAGTAAAATATCTTTTTTTGTGTATATGTGAGGAATTTTTTGTACTTTTGGGGTCTGAAAAGAAGAGCAATTATGGTGATTTTTTTGAAGTATAATTATTATGGTGGAGATAAAAGAAAAAGAGCAATAGTAAAATAAATGAAGGTGTTAAGAGTTATATTAAAAAATCTGCTGCTTTGAGATAGACTAGCAACAATTAAAAATAAGAAAATGAAAAAAGCTATCATTATTACATTATTTATCCTGCCATGGATAAGTGTTGTGGCACAAAATTGGCTTCCTACGGGTAATGGAACTAACAATGGGAATAATGGGGGAGTGGAACTTCAAACTTTCAATGGAAAATTAATTGCGGGCGGAGCCTTCACTCAAGCTGGCACAGCAGCAGCACATGGTGTTGCTATGTGGGATGGAACTGATTGGAGCATTGTGGATAGTTCAATGAATAACTTTTTAGGATTAGGACATTTCGTCATATTTCGGGGACAGCTTTATGGTTTTCCAGAAATGTGGGATTCGATGTTTCTACTTGATAGTAATTTTAAATGGCATTTAGTTCCTAATACCCATTTCCATTTCCGTTATCTTACTGGTATTATTCGCTCATCTGTTGTTTACAACGATGAATTATACGTCGGTGGTTATTTTGATTCTATCGGAAATGTTCGTGCAGTGGGCATTGCCAAATGGGATGGTTCCACATGGATGCCTGTAGATTCAGGGATAAATTCAGATGAGGTATATTGCCTTAATGTCTATAACAACGAATTGTATGCAGCTGGAAAATTTACAAAAGCAGGAAGCGTAACTGTAAATAATATTGCAAAATGGAACGGCAGTGAGTGGAGTGATGTGGGTGGGGGAATTACAGGTGGTAGTAAATCTATTTTGGCAATGGAACTTTATAATAATGAACTCTATATCGGTGGAACATTTGACTCAGCAGGAGGTCAATCAACGGTGCATATTACAAAGTGGAATGGATCTTCATTTTCGACTGTCGGTGGAGGACTCGGATTTGCCGGATATCCTCAAGCGTTTAAAGTATTTGGAAATAGGCTATTCATTGGTGGATGGTTTAATGCCGGTTTATTCCAAAATCTGGTGGGCACCTGGGATGGAATCAATTTTGATAGCCTGGGAACAGGATTAAATCATGGACCATCACAATTTGAGATTTATAATTGTCAATTATATGTAGGAGGATATTTTCATGCAACCGGCTATGCTAATGGTGTAGCAGTACTTGATACAATGGATTGTTCTGATTTTATTACTGAATTCAATACGATAGATCCTTCTATTTCGATTTATCCTAATCCTTTTTCCAACCAAACCACTATTAGTTTTTCGGAAGAACAAACGAACTCAACCATTAAAATAATAGATGTTTTAGGCAATGTAATAAAGAAAATAAACTTTACAGGTAAAATATGCAAGATAGACAAAGGTGGAATGAGAGCCGGAATTTATTTTGTGAACATCACAAACAATAAAGGTAACCTAACAACTAAAAAAATAATCATACAATAGCTGCGAACGAATTTGACTTGTAAACGAAGAAGCGCTAACGTTCCATTCGGCGGCAGGCTCTACCTCCTTCAGATATATCTTTATAGGCAATTGGCTATTCCACCAATTAACGAATCAACCAATCAACAATAAAACAATAGAACAATCTAACCCTTCCCCTCCCCCATTTTTCATTATTAATTTTTCATTTTTCATTTCTAATCTACAATAAATACAACCCAAAACCGTTTAAAAGAGAAAATTAAAAATGCCAACCTATATCTTCAAAACTAGTATCAATTGCAACTCCTGCTTATCGAAAGTAAAACCTGTATTGGATGCCCGTGCCGAAATAACATCGTGGCAGATTGACTTAGAAAATCCGGATAAAATCCTCAAAGTGGAAACCGAAACCTTAAAAGCTTCTGATGTGATTGAAATGGTGGACAATGTCGGCTTCGAAATCGAACCCCTTGATGCTTAAACGTAATTTAATCTAATGTCAAAAAACATGAAAACAAAAAATGCAGTTCTAACAATGCTGATAGTTGCCTTATGTATGATGGTTTCCACTCGCGGATTCGCACAAAAAGAAAAGGTGGAAATTAAGATTCAAACTTCTGCCCAATGCAGCATGTGTAAAGACAGAATTGAAGGCGCATTTGCTTACGAAACGGGCATAAAGAAAGCTACCCTTGATTTAACTACAAAAATCCTCACAGTGGTCTATAACCCTAACAAAACAGATGATAAAAAAATCAGGTTAATTCTAAACAATTTGGGTTACGATGCCGACGACACCAAAGCGAATCCTACAGCTTATGCCAAGCTACCTCCATGCTGCAAAAAAAAGGATGTACCCAAAACAAATTAATTCATTCAATTTAAAAAATAATTGTCTCGAAAACTATTTTTGGCACAAAATTTGAAAAAGTGAAGATTGTATCTCATAAATTAGTTTTTTCTGCGTAATTTTGCATTTTAATAAATTTATCGTCTTATGAAAAAGTATATTGTATCTCTTATTTTATGTGTAGGCATCTTCTCCTTGACCTCCTTTTCGCAAACCGAAAAAGGACCTGTCATCAAATTTGAGTCGGTGGTGTATGATTATGGCACCATCTATCAAGGCGCTAATGGCAGTTGTGAGTTTCATTTTAAAAATGAAGGCGACTCACCTTTGTTGCTCACCAATGTAACTTCTTCTTGCGGATGCACCGTACCCAAATGGCCCAAAGATCCTGTCTTCCCTGGTCAGACTGCCGTAATTCAAGTTACCTATGACACAAAAAGATTGGGAACTATCAGCAAACAAATTAATGTTGCCTCCAATGCCACGGTTGCCAATGTAACCTTGAGTATCAAAGGTAGCATCATCCAAAAACCAAGCGAAATATTACCCGAAAAACAAGTAAACAATGGTTTCACACCCGTAGCTAATTAATATAAATAAAATCAATAATTCTTAATCATGAAAAAACTATCTATTATTTTCGCATTGCTATTTGTTGTTGCTTTTGCAGCCAAATCACAAACAGCCACACCAAAACCTGATGGTCCTGAAATCACATTCACTAACCTCGAACACGATTATGGCACTGTGACACAAGGAGGAGATGGCGCATGTATCTTTGTCTTCAAAAACACAGGAAATGAACCATTGATTTTGTCGGATGTCAGAAAATCATGTGGTTGCACCACGCCTACGTGGAGCCAAGAACCCGTTCTTCCCAATCAAACCGGTAAAAT
>CAIOJS010000420.1 GCA_903858655.1 uncultured bacterium
ATTCAAATCACTATCTACAATATAATATTATTAGTATTTATTATAAAATACATATTATCAGAATTTTAAAACTAATCATAGAAAAATCATTGAAAAAAATATCAGAGAAATGAAAAAAAATCTTTGAAAAATTTTTATGGATAAAGAACTTTTTTGTAATTTTGCGTCTTAATTTAATCTTGTTATTATATGGCAAAAAAAGAAATCAACAAAATTAGGGTTATCATCCCTGGCAATGTTAGAGAATTGCTTGTATTAGCCGGTCTTATTAATGCAAAAAACACTGCATTAGGCGCTGATTCACCACTCAAGATTCTAACATGGGATGTAATTGGACCCACAGTTCCAACTGCGCTCACTTTGCACAATGAAGCGGAAGCTTTGATGCGTCAAGCTGAGGATAAATTTGAGCAACGCGATTTACTTTTAGCACCAATTGATGATTTGGTGAAGCAAAGTCGTGATACGCTAAAAGGTGTTTACCGGAAAGAGCCTCGCAAATTGGGCGATTTCGGTTTCACAGTTAATGATACTCCTCGCTAGACTATCAAAAACTTTGGAGACGGCACTCAAAAGAAATCTCAGATTACTTTTGAGGAAACTTCCGAGGCTGCAAGGGCTTCGGAAGTTTTTTTTTGTATAGATATGAAATAAATTTACGGTCAAAAAAGCTTACTGATATTCAAAAATTGAAGACAATTCAACAATTCAGCAATATAACAATTCAACAATTCAACAATCCAACCATTCATCAATCCAACCATTCATCAATCCAAACAATTCACCCCTCCCACAAAAATCTTCACTATTTAAATAAAAACTATTAATTTTGCAGTCTTGAAAAAAACTATGACAAATCCACTTCGAATCACGGCTGTTTCTTATGCCAACACTTTTCCCTTTGTGTATGGCATGGAACATTCGGGCATGCTGCTTGATTACGCGCTCAACTTGAAACCGCCCGCTCAATGCGCTCAAAGTTTTGCTGCGGGCGACTGCGATGTGGCGCTCATTCCCGTGGGTGCTTTACCTGCGTTGTCGGATTATGAAATCATTACGGATATGTGCATCGGCGCCATCAATGATGTCAAGTCGGTGCTTTTGGTCAGCAAACTTCCTCTAAAAGAAATAAAAACCATCGGTTTGGACATGGAATCAGCCACCTCTGTAAGGCTTGCACGTGTGTTGGCTGCCAATCTTTGGGATATTGCGCCCGAGTGGCAGCAGGTGGATGTGAACAATTTTGAGCAGCACGAAGCCCTCGATGCCTTGGTGGTGATAGGCGACAAAGCCTTCGACATTGCCCATCATTTTTCGTATAAATTTGATTTGGCTGCTGAATGGAAACGCCTCACCGATTTGCCATTTGTGTTCGCGGTTTGGGTGGCACGTCCGAAAACTGACCCAACGCAAATCAAGAATTTGACCGCGGCATTGCACTATGGCATCCATCATATTGATGAGGTGGTGGCGCACTACGCAGGGCAAAGTCCGAACATCTCCGACCTGAAAACGTATCTGACGGAAAATATCAACTATAATTTTGATAAGAAAAAGAAGTTATCATTACAAAAATTTCTTACTTTTGTATCGAAAATATAAACATCCTCTGCTATGAAAACTGCACATATATTTCCGGCGTTTATCCATGAATATCTTGGCATAGAAACTGATTTGGTGAGATCTTATGGCGTGGATTTTCGCGGCTACCTTCAACAAGCTTCTGAAATCACGGTCACAGATTTAACCGCTTTTGATATCGAAACCAACAATTTTTTGGACAAGCAACTCGAATCGCAATACCTTACCTATATATATGGTTGTTGCGTGTCCGACATCATGCACATGAAAAATCGCCTTCCTGATTATGTCAGCTCTTATAGTATGGGAATCTATGCCTCCCTTTATCATTGCGGATGCTATGATTTTGAAACGGGGCTCAATATCATCAAAACGGCATATACCTTAGTAGAAAAATATAAACCTGAAGAACCTTGCGGCATGGCGTCTATCATTGGGTTGAGCTTAGGCGATATCATGAGAATTATAAAACCCATCAAAAAATTAGTCAGCATCGGGAATCACATCAGCCAACACTCATTTTTAATATCCGGAAGGCTCGAACACTTAGAACCTATCATCGAAGCCGCCAAAGCTGATGGGGCTATGCAGGCTCGCTTGCTGAATATAACCCATCCCTACCATTCTTTTATATTAAAAAAACTTTTTTCCGAATTTCTGGACATATTGCTTCGAACCAAAGAAATAGTCGCGCCTCAATATCCCTATGTTTCCTCCCAATGGCTAAATATTATTGACGATAAAAACAAAATGAAATACGAAATAGCCTTCACCGTCATCTCACCTATCCGATGGCAGGCAACGATGGATTTTTTGATAAAGAAAGAAACCACTACCTTTATTGAATGTGGTGCCGGCGACAGTTTGTATAAAATCGGAAAATTTATAGA
>CAIOJS010000421.1 GCA_903858655.1 uncultured bacterium
ACATCATCGCCGCCGCTGTGGGCTTCCGCTCCCATCCTTTGCGCTCTTGCCAACCCCCTGCAAAATCAAAAGGCACTGCAATCAAACGTCGTAAACCCTCACAGTCAATTGCATTCTCCATGTTATTATTGCATACTTCAGAAGAATCGAAAATCATTCAATCGTTCATCCATCTTTTTTTTACAGGAAACATTTTAATCCGTTACTCTCCACGAAACGCTCATTATATATAAAGGTAGGTCCGTGCTGAACAATTAAAGAATTTTGCTTCATAACGGCTCATCCGTGGTGCTCTACGGAGCTTCCGTTGTCCACCACGGAACATCCGTTCCCTTCAACGGAGCTTCCGTTCCCTTCAACGGAGGTTTTGGGGTGATAAATATAGCTACCAAAATGCACCTAAAATCTTCCGTTGCACACCACAGAGCTTCCGTTGTACACCACAGAGCTTCCGTTGCACACAACGGAACTTCCGTGGAGCACAACGGATTGACCGTTGAACACCGGAATTGTTCCGTAGTCAACTAATCTGCAACCGTTGAGCAATAAAATTGTTCCGTTGGACATCAAGAAAGCTCAGGGGCGATGTATTTTGGAATTATGGCATGCATGGTGGTTTATAGCTATTTACACTTTTAGTGAAAAGTAGATGATAAAAGTTATCTGGTACGTGGTTTATGGAGATGCAAACTTGATTAAGATGAAAAACAATTTAGCAAATTAGCAATTCAACCATAAAACCGTCAATCCACAATTATCTCGCAACAGTCTTAAACGGCGAAATCTTCTCCGATTTATTAATAGCAACAAACGAAATTCCAACGGCTGCGGCTAATGCCACAAAAGACAGAATCGCCAGTTGAGTCATTTCCTGCTGAAACAGAAAGAAATCATAAAGCCCATGCATAAACACAGCCATGGCACAACCCAACACCATCATCAAAACAGGATGTTTCGAGAATTTGGCTTTTCCAACAAAATATCCCATAAATATGGCGCAAACAGCATGCAAAGGCACTGCGGTAAACATGCGTAACACAGCAGCGCTCAGACCACCCATTATTACATACATCACATTTTCGATGGTGGCAAATCCCATCGAAATCATAATAGCATACACAATTCCGTCGAAGGGTTCGTTGAAATCTTTTTTGCGGTAAGCATACATTCTTAAAAAGAAAAACTTGCTCATTTCTTCGGCAATACCTACTACAAAGAAGGCATAAACAAGGGTTTTCAACAGATTTTGATTTTCATCTATTCCAAGTTTGCCGAAACCTATCTCTATAAATATAGCTGGCACTATGCTCAGCATCCCAAACAAAAAACAATTGCGAAGCAGACGGAAAGGTTCTTTTTCAAATTTATCACGGAAGTAAATAAAAAAGACAATCCCAACGCCTGGCGCCAGAGCAAGTGGAATGAAAATCAACAGAATATTCAGGATTTGCATGGATGCATTTTTTACAAAAGTATGACACAAAACCATAGGCTTGGAGGTTTTGATAAACTTTATTGCAAATTAGTTTTGCACACTCCCGCATTTGTAATCCAAAAATCCTATTTTTGTGGAAAGAAAAAACAGTTTTATGCACATAGCGATAGCAGGGAATATTGGCTCGGGAAAGACCACTTTAACAGGCATTTTGTCGAAACACTTCAAATGGGAGCCACATTATGAAGATGTAGAAACCAATCCGTATCTGAATAGTTTTTATGAAGATATGCAACGATGGTCGTTCAACCTTCAGATATATTTTCTGAACAGCCGCTTCAGGCAGATTGTTGATATTCTAAATAGCGGAAAAACTATTATTCAGGACCGTACTATTTATGAGGATGCCGAGATATTTGCGCCCAACCTGCATACTATGGGGCTGATGACTACCAGAGATTTCGAAAATTATAAATCATTGTTCGACCTTATGGTTACCTTTATTAAACCACCCGATTTGTTGATTTATCTTAGGGCTGAAGTTCCTACTCTGGTTCGTCAGATTCAGAAGCGCGGACGTGATTATGAGAACTCTATACGCATAGATTATCTTACACGGCTTAACGAAAGATATGAAGCATGGATTTCGTCGTACAACAGCGGCAAATTGCTGATAGTGGATGTGGATGATAAAGATTTTGCAAACAATTCGGCTGACCTCGAAAAGTTTATCGAAAACATC
>CAIOJS010000422.1 GCA_903858655.1 uncultured bacterium
TCAAAGAGTATTGTAGAGAGCAATGATGTTGTAGTAGAGAACGTCGATCTTGTAGTAGAGAACTATAATGTTATTGTAGAGTTCGGAAAGATTTCTGATACTAAATCGTCAAAATCGTGCCTTTATCCCCTTCTATTTTACGACAAAGACAACACAAATATACTACTATTTTAACAAAGCAAAGCAGCTTTCATAAAAAAAGGACACCATAAAAATTTATATGATGTCCTTACAGATACATGCTGTTGGAGTTTTTTACCTACCCAAAACGTGTTTAATTCGTCAGTGTAAAACCGATTCTATTGGATGGTTCAGAAATTCCTGCTGAATTTTGTATAGCAACTGCATAAAATTGCTCTACCAATACGGTAACATTTTTAGCAAGCAATTTAAAAGAACTAGTGCAGGTGATAGTTTCTTTTGGCGATGCGGAATCAATGGCAGCATAAATGTAAAGAAGGTACATCTTCGAACCTCTTTTCAATTTAGCTTCGCCTGTTCCTTTCACCAAATTAACTTTCACCGTTTTAGCATCCGTTCCCCGCACCACTTTTTGTATAACCGGCTTTGCAAAAACCGTCTGCTTTGTTTTATCACGACTTGGAATAGCTCCTGACTTCTCAATCATCACCTTATCGCCGCCACAAACCGGCACCAAATACGGAATAATTTCGTTAGTCATCATATCAAACAATGCTCCATTTTCTGCATTGCGAATGCTTCTTTCATGCGGACCGCCAGTTATAGCGTTTTCGGTGGCAGGCACCGACAAATCATACTGCGCCTTAAAAGCGAGTTTGGTAGGTTTTGGATCCACAAAAATAAGTGGAAGTCCGTACATTTTTTGTAGTAACAGACCTGCTAGGTTGTTCACTCCGTTATAATCTGTTCTTGCTAAACCGCCTAATGTAGGCTTGTACTTTAATGTTGACATGTTATTTTTTTTTAGTGGTTAATAATTTTTAGACTCAAATTTCATAATAAAAATTGCTGCGCAAAGTTCATAAGAATAAATGAATTAAAAACCACGAATTATTTACATTGCCTTTTTGGAGTCCTTTTGGTATAGGTAAACCATTCTTATTCAAATAGAAAACAAAATCGAAAATAAACTGAATTTTGTTCACTTTTGCCACTTTTAGGCACGGTTTATCCGTCATTTCCACCTCCAAACCTTCCAATTTATGCTCCACATTCACTATATATTTATAATGTATGATGTTGCTCACATGCGGATAATCGAAATTCGCTTCATTCAGCCAAGGATAAATGTCCCTCATGTTCTCATCAATATATTCAATAGTATTGTTGACCAATGTGCAACATGTTATATGATTTTTTTTGTTGATATACAGTATTTCGCCTTGTCTTTTCACCACCTCTTTCGCTTTCGGACTCAGCTTTTTCCTATAGTTGCACTTTATTTTTTCAGGATTATTTCTAAGAATGCGTTTTTTCTTTTCCATAGGGTATAAATTTTTGGTTATGCAAAAAAACTTTAAAAGTAGGAAGAGTTTGGGAGATAAATTGGTTGGGGATGGATTATTTTTAAAGAACAGTTTGTATAAAGAAAATCTTGTGTATCTTTGTGAAAAATTTGATACACCATGAAAATGAAAAAAGGTAAATAAAGTATGCCAATGATGGAGATATTGTGTGGCTTTTTTGCGTATATGGTGTGCATATATATAAGTTATGCATGATTAAATGAAAAAACTGGTGCTGACATATACTCTAATTTCATTTCTTAGCAATTTTGCTATAGGACAGAAAGAAGTTTTACAATTTGACTCAATTAATATTAACCAAAATCTAACTGACTTATTATTTGTTAAAAATGACTCGCTCTTTGATGACATTTATAATAAAAGAATTGCGATTAATGCCTCATGTGTAATTAATAGTTCAGATACTCTATATGCTTGTGGTTGCATTGTTAATGGAGACACTGTAATTATTGACATTTCAGGTAGATTTGGGGAAATTATTATAAATCAATACATCAAAATATACAAAAACAAATTCACAACTTTTAATAAAGAGATTGAGCCAATTTGCTTGGTCCCCTATATGGCTTACCCTGTAAAACAAAAGCTTATTTTGCAAATGGATAATTATGAATTTGGCAAATTGATTAATGGTTATATTGAATTTGAAGGAAAAGGAAAATACACCCAAGAACAAATTAAATGTTTTGGCAGCGCTTTTGGGACTAAAGATGAAATGACAAAAGAACAAATTAAACAAGGATTTACAAGAAATATAAAAGGATTCTTTAAATGCAAATTAGAAAGTAAATAACCTGCATAACAAGCAGTAAGCCTTAATAATGATTAACCATGGCAAATAAATAAAATATGCAATCCTCTATTAATATGGCAAACAGATTATTAAGAAATTATTTTTATTTAATATCAGTTTCTTTTTTTCTATTTTTTGTTTCATGTAAAATAAACAAACCCATCACAAACAAAATAGTAAATTCAACTATTTCAAATTCAAGAACAACTACATGGCTGGGTTTTGGTTATAATCAACATCCTATTGATCGCGACAGCGCAGGAGGTGATGTGGAAGTGTGGGACAGTTCTCACTGGAACTTAATGATAGAGCGAGTAAGCTATATAAAGCCATCTCTTGTTCGAATAAGTTTATACCGATCTTGGTTTAACCCATCGGGTATAGTGGGTGACTATAATTGGAACTCCCCCAAAATGCTTTCATTCTATAAGGTTCTCGATTACTATAAATCAAAAAATATTCCTGTGATGACCGGACTTTGGCAATCCACTTTAGACGGCAACGATAATACTCCATTTTACACTACTGAGGGGGAAAATAGTTTTCAAAAACTACAAGTTGATCTGTTCCAACAATTATTTTCTGTTAAAGGTTATACGAATATTAAATGGTACACCCCTACAAATGAACCCAAAGGAATGGGTATGGATTTTCAGGAATGGTCTATGATGATGAAAAATACTTACAATGGTTTCTCGACTGCCAAATTGCCATTAAATGTTTTTTGTGGAGCGGATTCTTGGGAAGAATGGACATCGTCTGCTGCAAGCTTAAATAATAAAGAATTAAGTGGGTTTGACCATCATTATTATCTTAATTCAGGCTTTAACCAAGTTATTGATGGTAGCCTGGAGCAACAATTTGAAAAAGAAGTAACTATAGTTAATAATATTGACCATTCAAATAAACCCGTCTTTTTGAGTGAGGCAGGTTTTTCTTGCTCAAGTGATGGAACCGTTGATTATTGGTATAAACTAAATCCTGTACCGGAAATAAACCCAACTACAACGAAATACGCACTACTGGCATTTGATTATGGCATTCAAGTGGCACGTTCCGGAGAGTCCGGGGCTTTGGCTTGGTCACTTGATGGGTTTGATTATGGAAAAGATCCCGGTATGTGGAATGTAGCCGGAAATAATGGTGGTATCAAATTAAGACCTTGGTATTATTCATGGTCATTGCTTTGCCATTATTTCCCTTCAGGTGGCATCATTTATCCTATCAATTTTAAATCTCCATCTATTCGAGGGGTAGCTCTTGAACAGAAAATCCAAGACAAATCACATTGGACTTTTGCTTTTGTTAATTGGGGAGACATGGAGGTTAAAACAAAAGTATCTGTCCCATTTTTTATGGGAGGAGATTTCTCAAAAATATCGTTATCCGCATTTTCTTCTGGTGATGGTGTGCAATTAAGCTTGCCAAAGGAAAATATTAATATCGCTTCTCTCAGTGACGGTTTTTTGCTCAATGTACCTCCATCAGGAGGGATACTCATAACTTCAATGGACAATTTACCTATCTCTAAATTCTAAATGAATACAATAGTAAGGTTTAGGCAAATAGAAGACCTACGGCTAACACGAGGCTTGCCATCCTGCCGTTCGTGCTTCGTGGAAATAAAATTGAATAATCCGAAACAATATCGCTTTGGGATAAACATTTAGAAGCGGCACGAATGGCATGCCCGAAACTGTTACCTGCAAGGCTAAAAACGATAAACCGACATTGAGAACTATAATTTACATACTAACTTTTATGACTTTTATAGGTTGTTGTAACGGACAGAATCCGAATGGACAAAAAAATGAATCCGATTCATTGAAAGTTTCAAAAGCAACTGATAATACGGAAGACAAAAAACAAATTCAATTCAATGTTCGACAACTCGAATCATTTTTCGACAGTGTTGGAAAACTACCGACTCAACCACTAATGGATAAGGTTGCATTTATGACTGATTCTATTTTCAACAATCAAATTCAAATTGACAAATTAATCCCTTTAGCTGACTTCAATAAACTTAAACAAGCAATAAAATCAGGTGAAATAGCATGTAAAACCGTAAAGAACATTTTTGGTGCATATAATATTGACAGTGCATCCATTGATAAAGAAACGATACCAATTACATGTTTTTCTTTTGACAAAAGTAATGATGGTTTTGATGAGTTTGCTCTTTGTCTAGGGTACCCGAATGCTGCCTGGGATTGTGATTTATATTTTTTCAAATCAAATACTATCATTGCCAAACACAACATTCACCACCGCTATGGACTTGAACTAAAACATTATAAAGACACAGATGGCAAAACTGTTATTTACTATAAACAGAATTACACGAGTGGTTCAGGCATTTGGTGGTTTAATTTTTATTTCTACAAGTATTATGACAATAAGCTTATTCCAGTTTTAAACGAACTTGAAAATGGTAATCTTCAATTTCCATGGGGTATCCGAGTATTTTGGCTTGAGTCGTTTGTTCAAAAAACGAATCCATTAACACTAAAAATGATTTATAATCAGGCTTTTTCCGATTCTACAATAAGTCCAGAGTTTGTTGACGATTCAACAATCGTTCAGTACCATTGGGACGAAAACTCTAAAAAGTTGATTGGAAATTATGAGAAATCTAAAATTACTAAACCACAAATCCTCACGTACTATCTTGAAGACAATGAAATTTTGTTTATAAATGCATATTATAAAACTTTAAAAAAATGTCTGAATGACAAGATAATGAGACAAGCTATTTTGAATTATCTAAACAAAGTAAAAAATCATTATAACATTTTTTAAAACAAGAGGAAGCCCATCAGTTAATCGCGTAGGTGACTCCGATAGTAATTAGCTGATGGAGTGCGCCTCTCAGTTCGTCAAAGGTTCCACCCCCCTTCCCCCCTATCCTTTTAGCCTCAGCCTAAACCAAACAACAATATTTCCATTCAACCATATAGCAATCCAATCCCGTTCATAAGATTTCCTTAATAAATATTCTCTTTGTAAAAAAAATTATATATCTTTGTAAAAAAATAGCAGATGCATCACGGCAACATAAATGTTAGCGGTCATTTTAAAAAACGACAATGTGACTTTTGACCGATAGACAAAACATGAAATGTAAATTTACAAACAAAATCAATTAAAAAGAAAAACTATGAAAAAGAAAATTTTATTTGGAGTAAGCCTGCTTTTTGGGCTGATGTTCATTAACTCTGGACTTAATAAATTTTTTCATTACATGCCCATGCCGAAAGACATGCCAGAAAACATGATGAAGTTAATGGGCGCGATGATGGAAATAGGTTGGCTCTTCCCGCTTGTTGCAGTTGCTGAAATTGTTGGTGGCATACTATTCATTACCAGTAAATTCAGAGCGCTTGGTGCCATAATTATTTTTCCTGTTCTTGTAGGAGTACTTTTAACTCACATATTAGTTGCACCATCAGGACTACCAATGGCACTTGTATTGCTGGGAATAGAAATTTGGATAATTATTGAGAATCGCGAAAAATACTTGCCGATGGTTAGATAGGGCACTGTTTCATCTGACAGCATTTTCTTCACCACAGTTTTTCCGGCGTACAACTTTTTCTCGCTGACAGTTTCACAGGTTGACAGTAGAGAATAACGCAAGGCAAGACAACGAACCGCTTACACTACCTTTTAGACTCTGCCTAAATTCTTATGCCATACTATTGGAAATGCCTAAGCCTTTGATTGAGATATTTCAATATAGAAATTCATTATGTTGAAAAATATTCTCTTTGTATGAAAAAATTATGTATCTTTGTAAAAAAATAGCAGATGAATCACGGCAAGCCATCCCATTGGTAAGTTTTCCGCGATAGCTATTTCAAGAGTGCCGCAAAGGTGGCAACAAAAATGTTTTTACTTATTCTTTTGCCCGTTCATTTTTTATAGCAATCAATTTATAAACTAATACTAGCACAATATGAAAACATCTTTACACATCATAGCTATCCTAGCATTCATGATAGTTTCAACAAGCAGCCGCGCCCAGGTTTTCTGGACAGAAACGTTCAATAATGGCTGCACATCGGGTTGTTTGGCTTCAACCTATACGACAGGTCCAAATGGTGCCTGGATACTAACCGCAACAGGTACTAATGATCCCGCGTGTAACAAATGGTTTGTCAGTTGCGCTGAGAATGGCAATGCCGTGGGTGCTTGCGGAACTGCTTGCTCGGGGGATGCTACACTTCATATTGGGGCAAGTAATGGTGTTTCGGCTACCGATCCCGGTGCTTCGTATGATGCAGGTGGGCTTTGTCCCACCTTATGGTGCGTGGCAACTGACACCCGCGCTGATTCGCCAACTATCAACTGTTCGGGAAAAACAAATATTACCCTATC
Source organism: uncultured bacterium (assembly GCA_903858655.1). Taxonomy (GTDB): domain Bacteria; phylum Bacteroidota; class Bacteroidia; order Bacteroidales; family CAIWKO01; genus CAIWKO01. Next base: position 6,682 of record CAIOJS010000422.1, read on the forward strand.
ATTTAGATATATGGAAAACGGTGATGGAACCAACGATAATGGTGAGTTATGGTACTACAACGGCACTGCATGGCTGATTCTTGTTGACCTGCCGAAAACTCCTCTCACCTGCGCTCCGCAAGGAACATGGACGGCTTTCACCACCACGCTGCCTGCCATTTGTGATAACAACCCGAATGTAAAACTTGGTTTTCGTTGGGTGAACAATGATGACGGTGTTGGCACCGATCCTTCCTTTGCTGTGGATCAAATCACGTTAAGTTCCATCAGTATTGCAGTACCCACAGTGAGTTTCACCGCCAACGACACCACCCTGTGTGCAGGGCAATGTATCAGCTTCAGCGGCTCAGCCACCAACGGACCTATACTGTCGTGGGCATGGACATTTACGGGTGCAGCAACCACATCCTCTACAGTGCAAAACCCAAGCAATATTTGCTATAACACGCCGGGCACGTATTCGGTCACGCTTACGGCAACCAATGCTACAGGTCAGGGCACTCGCACCAAAACAAATTTTATAGTGGTTACGGCTGTCCCTAATGTTGTCATAAATCCAAATGTTGCAACTATCTGCAATGGCAAATCCGTTACACTTACCGCTTCGGGAGCAACAACCTATTCATGGGCGCCTGCCACAGGATTGAATACTACTAACGGGGCAACAGTTATTGCCTCTCCATCTACCACTACTACTTATACAATTACAGGCACTACAA
>CAIOJS010000423.1 GCA_903858655.1 uncultured bacterium
AACTTTCAACTTTCAACTTTCACCTGTCTCCTTTCACGTCAAATATCCACTATCTTATACTTTATCGCCATTTTTATCAACTCCACAGTGCTTTTCAGTTCAAGCTTTTGCATAATATGATTTTTGTGCGATTCCACAGTGCGTTGGCTGATGAACAGTTTGTCGGCAATTTCAAGGTTGCTCAAGCCGCCGGCAAAATGTTTTAGGATTTCAATTTCGCGCAATGTGAGGCGGTCTTCAAGGCGGTCAGGTTCAATATACGAGGTTTTGGCTTTTTGGATATAGCTTTTTAAAATGACGCTCGAAATAGATTCGCTGTAATATTCTTGATTGTTATACACCGCACGGATGGCGTCAATGATTTCTTTGCGCGTAGTATTTTTGGGCAAATAACCTTTGGCTCCCGATTTGATAGCGTTGAAAATGAAATCTTCTCCGGTGTACATAGACAAAATGAGCACTTTGAGGTTGGGATAGGTCTCGCTAAGGAGTTTCGTGATTTCTATGCCCGACATTTCCGGCAGCGAAATATCCATCACGATGATATCGGGATTTTGCAGCTTCAGTTTTTCGCGCAATTCGTTGTAACTCGCGGCTTCGCTAATCACGTCAATATCTTCCACATCGGTGAGCAGCGATTTGATGCCATCGCGCACAATTTGATGATCGTCAACTAGAATAATTTTTATCTTTTCCATTTTAGTATTTATTAAGAGTTTATTGGCAGTTTTACAATAACTTCTGTGCCTTTTCCTAAATCGGAATTCACCTCAAACGTACCACTGAGCATATTCACCCGTTCGCGCATATTGTAAAGTCCATTTCCTACATATTTATAAGTCGCCTCAAATTTAAAACCTTTTCCGTTATCAGCAATTGATAAAACGATAAAATTTTCAATTTTTAATATATTTACCGAAATCAAAGAGGCTTCTGCATGTTTCACAGAGTTGTTCATCGCCTCTTGTGTAATGCGATACAGATACATACAACATTTGTCGCTGAGTTTTTCGTTCTTTAAGTTTTTGTCGGCTTCAAACTCTATATTGATGTTCGTATGTTCGGCTGTGTCTTTACATAGATTGCGCAAAGCGTTGATGATACCGAATTCATAGAGACCGGCAGGCATCAAGTCGTAAGAGATGCGCCTGATTTCGTCTATCGTTTTGTTGAACAATTTGCGCAAATCGTTGAGCTTCTTCTGATTTTTGTCGGAATCAACTTCCACATTTTCCAACTTCAATTTCAACGCAATGAGCGACTGCCCCAACCCATCGTGTAGCTCGCGTGCCAAGCGTTGCCGTTCAATTTCCTGTCCGTCAATAACCCACGAAAGGCGCATCAAACGTTCTTCGCGCAATTGTTTCTCTACCATAACACGTTTCGTAATATCACGAATCACAGAGGCTTTCACCATTTTGCCTTCATATTCAATGGCGCTTTCCTGCACCTCCACAAAGATTTTGCTGCCGTCTTTTTTGATGGCTTGCGTTTCGTAAGTGTAAGGGCGCAAAGGGATTTTGAAACCTGTTCCCGAGTGCCGTTCCTGAAAAATATTATATACATTCATTTTCATGATTTCCTTTTCGGAATAGCCCGTCATGTTCCACATAGCATGGTTGATGAGGATAGGGATGCCGTTTTCGTGCAACACTATACCATCGAATGTAGCTTTGTTGAAATGTTCCAAACGTTGTTCGCGCTCAATCAGCTCGTCTGTTTGTTTTTTGATGCGTCCGCCTGTGGTCTTAAAAGATTCAGCCAAAGCGCCAATCTCATCCTTCGAACGTATGTTCAAATTGTAATTGTAGTTGCTTTCGCCAAAGTGGTCCAATGCGTCTATCAGTTCGCTGATATTGTTTTTGATGCGACGCGTGACGATAAAATTCACCCCGAACCACATCACAACAGCGAACAATAAAAAAGCAAAACCATAGAATAAAATCTCCATAAAAACGTATTTGATGACAAACCTACAATTATTTTTTCGGAAAACAATGCTTTCTTTGCGAAAAAATCAAAACAGTTTTATAATTTAGCCGAAAAAATAAAAAAATATCTCATGATTCTTATTGCCGACAGCGGTTCCACTAAAACTCATTGGGCTCTTTTAGAGTCTGATAACAAGGTCTCGAACTTCACAACCATCGGGTTGAACCCCCATCTGACCGACAGAGAAACTTTTTTCTCTGCACTGAAAAATAATTTTCAAATTATCAAAGAGCATGTCTCGCAAATTTATTTTTATTGTTCGGGATGCGCTTCCGAAGCACAAGCAAAGTTTGTAAAAGATATTCTGAAGGATTTTTTCAATCATGCAACCAATATTCAAGTTCAGAGTGACATCTTGGGGGCTGCTAAAGCCACCTTGGGCGATGAGGAAGGCTATGTTGCCATATTGGGTACAGGTTCGGTTTGTGCGCACTATAATGGTGCCGAAATTTGCAAAGTATCTCCATCATTGGGCTACATGATTGGCGACGATGGGAGTGGGGCAGCCATGGGGAAAGAACTTTTGAAAGCCTATTTTTATGGTTTGCTACCAAAGCTGCTTGCCGAAAGTTTTTCAACACAATATGACATAAGACGCGAAACGGTTCTTGATAACTTATACCACAAAGAACGACCGAATACGTATTTGGCATCTTTCACACCTTTCTTGAAAGACAATCTTCATGAGGAGTGTATTGCATCCATCGTTTTCGACAACCTGAACGCATTTTTTAAACACAGCGTGAATACGATAATTGAAGAAAAAAAAATACGGATTGCTTTTGTGGGCTCTATAGCGTTTCATTTTAATGACATTTTGCAGGATGTTGCCCTTTCTTACAAGCTTCTAATACATGATATTCAAAAAGATCCGATCATTTCTTTATCCGCTTACCATCAAAAACGCCTGTCCTAAATTGCTTCAATTTCTAATTAAACCGTATCTTTGTTGAATATGATAAATTTAAAAACATTTCTATTGCTAGTATTGCCTTGGCTTAGCCTTTTATTTTCCAACCAAGATAAGATTAACATTCCGCCCGATGATGCTGCCAAAGCCACCCATTGGGTTGATTCGGTAATGCGGAAACTCACTCCCGAAGAACGTCTAGCGCAATTGTTTATGGTTGCAGCTTATTCTAACAAAACATTAGAAGCCAACTATGAAGTCACCGAGCAAATTCAGAAATGCAATATTGGCGGTGTGATTTTCTTTCAAGGTGGACCAACTACTCAAGCACGATACACCAACTATTGGCAATCCATAGCCAAGACGCCTTTGTTTATTGCCATTGATGGCGAATGGGGACTCGGAATGCGCTTAAAAGACAGTACTATATCTTTTCCAAAACAAATGACATTGGGTGCAATTCAAGATAATAAATTGATTTATCAGATGGGCGAAGAAATTGCAAACCAATGCAAACGTGTTGGTATTCAGATTAATTTCGCTCCCGATGCGGATATAAATTCCAACCCTAAGAACCCTGTAATCAATTACAGATCATTCGGTGAAGAGCGAAAAAATGTAGCGTCCAAGGCATTGGCATACATGAAAGGCATGCAAGATAGGGGAGTTCTAGCAACTGCCAAACATTTCCCAGGTCATGGCGACACCGACAAAGATTCGCATAAAACGTTACCGACCATTTCTCACTCAAAGGAAATCATTGACAGCATAGATCTTTTCCCATTTAAAGAACTGATTCGCAATAATATTTCAGCTGTGATGATAGCTCATTTATTTGTTCCTGCTTTAGACACAACAGCGAATCAACCTTCCTCTTTATCCCGAAAAGTGGTATATGATTTATTAATTCAACAATTAGGTTTTAATGGCTTAATCTTCACGGATGCGCTAGGAATGAAAGGAATAAGTGAAAAAGCAGCCCCCGGTGAATTGGAATTGAAGGCATTATTAGCCGGCAATGATATTCTTCTCATGCCTGATAATTTGCCCCTTGCGATGGATTATATCAAGAATGCAGTCGCAACAGGTTTAATTTCACAGGAAAGGATTGATAGTTCCTGTTGTAAGATATTAACCTATAAGTATAAAGTAGGGTTGTCCCATGTGAAGCCAATTGACCTTAAAAATATCTACAGCGATCTGAATAATAGACAGTCAAGCATTATTAATCTCGGCTTACATGAAGCATCAATCACTATTCTTAAAAACAATTACGCCATATTACCCTTAAAAAACCTCGAAAACCAAAAGATAGCCTCTATTTCATTCAATACACTAGATAGCAATAATGCTTTTGATGCAACTCTAGATAATTACGCCTCTATTCAACATTATTATTTTAGCAAAGATTTTAAAGCCGAAGGAATTCCCGATTTAAAACAAAAACTTTTATCAAAGAATTTACTAATCATCACCATCAATCAAACTTCCAATTCAGGTTCTGATAACTATGGCTTATCTTATGATATTCTGTCATTTATAAAAGAAATGAAATCAAGTAAGCGTGTCATTATAAACCTACTTGCCAACCCATATTCTTTAGTGAATCTTGCAGATACAAGTAAATTAAGTGCAATTTTAGTAGGCTATCAAAGCAATAGTTTTTCTCAACAAGCTTCCGCTAAGGCAATCTTTGGAGGTATAAATGTAAACGGAAAACTACCTGTAACCGCTTCTCCAATTTTTCCTTTGAATACAGGATACACAACAAATAAAATACGCTTAGGCTATTCATTTCCAGAGTGTGTAGAAATGAAAAACCGCATGCTTGACAAAATAGATTCTGTAGCAAATAAAGGTGTAAAAGACACAATATATCCCGGATGTCAGATATTAGTTGCAAAAGATGGTTTGGTTGTCTACCATAAATCCTTTGGCTATCACACGTATGATAAGCTGAATCCTGTAAAAAACAGTGATTTATACGACATTGCTTCTATTACAAAAATTGCTGCAACCACTATTTCTATCATGAAGCTTTATGAAGAAGGCAAAATCAACCTTGATTCCTGCCTGGTGAAGTATCTACCTGAATTAAAAGGTTCTAACAAGGCAAATATCATCACCAAAGAGCTCATGACGCATCAAGCTAAGCTAAAAGCTTGGATTCCCTTTTATAAAAAAACACTAATAAATGGAAAACCTGACACTTCCATTTATCATACGCAAAAATCAGCACTCTTCTCAAATCGTGTTGCGGAAAATCTCTATATAAGGAACACCTATCAGGATACGATTTTAAAATCCATAATTCAGTCCGAACTTCGTAGTTCTAATGCTTATTCGTATAGCGATTTAGGGTTTTATTTGCTCAAAATCATCATTGAACGCCATGTAAATGAGAGTATAGCAAAATATGTAAAAGAAAGGTTCTATGATCCACTTGGCTTAACTACTATG
>CAIOJS010000424.1 GCA_903858655.1 uncultured bacterium
CTAATAACCGAATCAGACGCAAAATTAAACATTTTATTTATATCGCAACAAAAAAAAGAAATTTTTTTTTCTTTCAGACTTATACAAATCGCTATCCTTTCTTCTTTATAAATCCTTAAAATTTTTTACCTGTTCTTTGTCCCTTGTTCCTTGTCCCTTTCTCCTAATTCTCCGCCCACGGAAAACAATAATATTTCAATCCTATCAAAAATAAATTCCAGTCCCTCAAAAATAATTTCCAGCGCATAAAAAATAAATTCCAGACCGTCAAAAATAAATTCCAGAGCAAGTAACGTCATGTCCCGAGCTTCGTATGTCATGTCCAGAGTATCGGATGTCACATCCAGTGCTTCAAAAATTAATTCCAGAGCAAAGTATGTCACATCCACTGCCAATAACGTCATGTCCAGTCCAAGTAACGTCATGTCCGGAGCATCCAAACTTAATTCCAGAGCTCAAGAGGTCATGTCCAGTACAAGCAAGGTCATGTCCAGACAAAGGAAAGTCATGTCTAGAGCTAGGAAAGTCATGTCCACTCCTTCCAAACTCGCACTCTTCGCCCTAAAATCCGCACTTTCCGCAGTAATAATTAAATTCCTGCCATTTTGTCATGTTTTCACCATTTTCTAATCTACCTACTTTATCTCGCTTCTCACAAACCATCCCTCAACCTTGGTATTTGGCATTCGTTACCTGTCGCGTACACAAACCTGTCCCGTACATGCAATGTCGGGTGTGTCGGGATTCGTAGGAGTAAATTCATCTTTTTTAAATTCCACACTCCCAATTAGAAGAAAAATAGTACCTTTACAGTCTCAAAAAAATGACTATGTCTTCTGATAAAAAACTCTACCTTCTCGACGCTATGGCGCTTATATATCAAGCGTTTTACGCCTATCGCGACCGCCCCTTGATTAACTCAAAAGGCGTAAATACTTCTGCCGTTCATGGCTTCGCCAACGTATTATATAAACTTTTGAAGGAAGAAAAGCCCTCCCACATCGGTGTTGCCTTCGACACGATGGCGCCTACCTTGCGTCACGAAGATTTCATACAGTATAAAGCCAACCGTCAGGAAATGCCCGAAGATCTTGCCAATTCCATCCCTTACATCAAGCGACTCATCGAAGGATTCAACATCCCGACGCTCTTTGTGGAAGGCTACGAAGCCGACGATGTGATTGGCACCCTTGCCAAAGAAGCCGAACAAGCAGGCTTCACCGTCTATATGGTGACGCCCGACAAAGATTTCGGACAATTGGTGAGCGACAAAGTGTTTATTTACAAACCTGCCCGCTTCGGCGACAAGCCCGCCATCATGGGCGTGAAAGAAGTGTGTGAGAAATTTGGCATACAACATCCGCTTCAGGTGATAGACATGTTGGGCATTTGGGGCGATGCTTCGGATAACATCCCGGGCATAAAAGGCATAGGCGAAGTGGGTGCGCGCAAACTCATTGGCGAATACGGTTCCTTAGAAAACATCTTAGCCAATGTGGATAATATCACTCCCGAAAGCATGAAGCAGAAAGTGATAGACGGGCGCGATTTGGGTTTGCAATCCAAAGCATTGGCGACGATAATCCTCAATGTGCCCATACTGTTTGATGAATCCAAACTCCATCTGGATGCGCCCGATGAAGCCGAACTGAAAGAACTTTTTGATGAGTTGGAGATGCGCACCTTCGCCAAAAGAGTGTTCGCTGATATTTCGTTGGAAAAGCAAGCCACCTCCCCTGCCCCCAAAAACATACAGATAGATTTGTTTGGCGATACCATTGAGGAGTTTGTGGCAGAAAAACCTCAGACTAATGACACGTATAAAAGCATAAGCACAACCCCGCACGAATATCTGTTGGTGGATACCCAAGAAAAGCGCGACATGCTGCTTGCCGAACTCCTCCAAGTCAAACAGTTTTGTTTCGACACAGAAACTACGGGCTTAGACCCCAACGCGTCTGAATTGGTGGGGATGTCGTTCTGCATCAAGCCCCATCATGCTTATTATATCCCTTTGCCTCCCATTTATGAAGAAGCTTGTGAACTTGTGCAGCAATTCAAATCGGCATTTGAACATCCCACCTCCGTCAAGATAGGGCAGAATATGAAGTTCGATATGGAAATGCTGAAATGGTATGGCGTGGAGGTGAAAGGTCCGATGTTCGACACTATGTTGGCGCACTACCTTATTGAACCGGATATGCGCCACAACATGGACTTCTTGGCGCAAAGCTATTTGGGCTATCAACCCGTTTCCATTGAACAATTGATTGGGAAAAAAGGCAAGAATCAACGCTCGATGGCTTTGGTGCCCATAGAAGAAATCAAAGAATATGCTGCGGAAGATGCTGATGTTACCTTTCAACTGAAGGAGGTATTGGAACCCCTGCTCGACACGGCAAACGCTACGGTCTTGTTTCATGAAGTGGAGATTCCTTTGATTCCCGTATTGGCATCCATGGAGACTGAAGGCGTGAAGCTTGATAAGAAAGCCTTGAACGACTATTCGGCTCAGCTACTCACTGAAGTACTTCAATTGGAAGATGATATTTATGTTTTGGCAGGCATGCATTTCAACATATCATCGCCCAAGCAGCTTGGCGATGTTTTGTATTTGCATCTAAAGATAATAGAAAACCCCAAGAAGACTGCCACGAAACAATTCTCCACCGCCGAAGATGTGTTGAGCAAGATGTTGAACAAGCATCCCATCATACAAAAGATATTGGATTATCGCTCGCTCACCAAGCTGCGTTCTACCTACGTGGAAGCCTTGCCTGAACTTATCAATGCCCGCACGGGTCGCATTCACACCTCTTTCAATCAAGCGGTGGCAGCCACAGGGCGCTTAAGTTCGAACAATCCCAACATGCAGAATATACCGGTGCGAACCGAAAGAGGGCGCGAAATCCGCAAGAGTTTCGTGCCGCGCAACGAGGATTATGTGTTGGTTTCTGCCGATTATTCCCAAATAGAATTGCGCATCATCGCTTCGGTGAGCAACGAAATCAATATGATAGAAGATTTTCGCTTGGGACACGACATACACACCGCCACGGCTGCCCGCGTGTATAACATCCCCCTCGACCAAGTGGATAAAGACATGCGCCGCAACGCCAAAACAGTGAACTTCGGCATCATCTACGGCATCTCAGCCTTTGGCTTGTCGGAACGCTTGAACATCCCCCGCAAAGAAGCTGCCGACATCATCGAGCAATACTTTATTAAGTATCCCGCCATCAAAAGCTATATGGAAACCACCATCGCCTCTGCGCGACAAAACGGTTTTGTGGAAACCATCTTGGGGCGTCGCCGCTATTTGCGCGACATCAATTCGGGCAATTCGGTGGTGCGTGGTTATGCCGAACGCAACGCCATCAATGCGCCCATTCAAGGTTCGGCTGCCGATATGATTAAGTTAGCCATGATAAAAATCTATAATCAAATGACAGAAATGCAAACGCGCAGCCGCATGATTATGCAGGTTCACGATGAGTTGGTGTTTGATGTGTATAAACCCGAATTGGAGATGCTGATTCCTTTGATTAAGGAGGGTATGGTGAACGCTGTGAAGCTAAGTGTGCCTTTGGAGGTAGAAATAAGTTCAGGGAACAATTGGTTGGAGGCGCATTAAACCTTTTGCATATTTATCATAGGTAAAATAATGAACGATATAAATCCTAAGCCTTCGCCGAAACAGATGCCCGTTCTCTTCGTGGGTCATGGCAATCCCATGTATGCCATCGAAAAGAATGATTATTCCGATACATGGCGGTCGCTTGGCGAAACGCTGCCCAAGCCACGTGCCATACTCTGCATTTCTGCCCATTGGGAAACCAATGGCATAAAAGTTACTGCCATGCCTCAACCCAAAACCATACACGATTTTGTTGGCTTTCCGCAAGCTTTGTTTGATGTGCAATATCCCGCCAAGGGTAGTCCCGAACTTGCTTCGGAAATCATACAACGTATCAAATCACATCCCATTGAACTCGATATGCATTGGGGACTCGACCATGGTTGTTGGAGTGTGCTCAGATGTATGTATCCGCAGGCGGATGTTCCCATAGTGCAACTCAGTTTGGACAGAACGATGTCGCCTGCCGAGCATTATGCTTTTGCCAAAAACTTGTTGTTCCTCCGAACGCAAGGAGTGATGATAGTGGGGAGCGGCAACATGGTTCATAATCTTCGTTTGGTAGAATGGGGAAATAAGGGCGGTGCCGCATGGGCTATCGCGGCAAACGACATCCTTAAAGAGTTAATTGTGGAAGATAATCATCCCGCATTGATAGATTACACCAATCTGGGCACGGATGTGCAACTCGCCATCAACTCTGCCGAGCATTATCTGCCCATGCTCTATATCTTAGCCTTGAAACAGGCGGAAGAAACAATTTCATTCTTCAACGATAGCTTGGAGATGGGATCTTTGTCTATGACTTCATTCTTTATTGATGAAAAATTAAATGGCGAAATATAAAGGCATCAGATAATGAATAAAAGGTTTGGCATAAAAGCATATCTAAGGCTTCCAATAGATCAACAGCATGATGTGTGGCGCTATATTATTCTTTTTATGTCGGGCATCAGCGCCTTTTTGATACCGCTGCTGCATATCGGTCAGACGGCTTTGGTGCGCGATTGGGGCTATTTCAATGCACTGAGCCACGTGGTGCGCTCGTCGGTGCTCCACTATCACACCTTTCCGCTGCACAACCCATGGGTCTTAGGCGGGGTGGACATTTTAGCCAATCCGCAGTCGCGAGTGTTTAGTCCGTTTGTGCTCTACGACCTCTTGTTTTCGGCGCCTTATGCCAATCTGTATGCGCTCATCACCCTTGCCATCATCGGCTCTTTTGGCTTCTACAAACTGTTGACGTATTTGGGCATACACAAGAACATAGCCGTGATGGGCAGCATCGTTTTCATACATGGGTCGTGGTTTGCTTTGCATTTTACGGAAGGACACATCACCTTTGGGTCGTTCTTGCTGATGGGCTTGGCATTTTATTACATCCTGCGCCTGCAAGAGCAGCGCTATAAACTCTATTATGTCTTGCTGAATGCCTTCTTCCTGTTGGATGGTGCCATCTATGTTTTCATATTCACCAATCTGTTACTTATCTTTTCTGTGGTAACCTGCACCCATGAGTTGCGCCCGCTGAAGCTCCTCAAATCCATCTACCAACATTGGAAAACAAGTGTGTTGAGTTTGTTTTTGTTCATCTGCTTTGCCTCTGTCAAACTGATACCTTTTTTGATGCTCCATCGCGATAGGCATCCCTATTTGGAAGCGGTGAGTATCCCTTGGAATTTTATGGTGCATATCCTTTTCGACCCTTGTCAAGAGATTATGAAGTTGGTGGACGGGCAGTATTTCGGCTTCGGCTTTCACGAGATGGGTGTGTATATTGGTCTGCTGTCCTTTGTGCTTGTAGGGAGCTATCTTTTCATCACGCGGAAGCGGACACTGATACCCTACGTCTTCATCATGTTGCTGTTCTTCTGGATAGGCACAGGTTGGTTGGAGGTTGTGAATCCCTGGCAGTTGTTTCAGAAGCTGCCCATCGTAAATAACGCCCATGTGCAGTCGCGATTGTTTATCGTGCCTTTCCTCATCTTTGTGGTGCTGCTGTGCTTTGCGCTGAATTATTATCGCACGAAGTGGCGACCTATATATATATATGGTATCATGATTCTTTTGGTCATGGAGGCGTTGTTTGTGTCGGCATATCCCTATTATATGGCGTTTACATACAAGGATGCTAGCTGCCGCACCGAGAAATTCAATCGTTTGATAACAAGCACCACTATTGACAAAACCATTGCGAGCACCGACCCAAGCGGTTTCTGTTTTGAGCATTACTTTTATACCAATACGGGTGCCAAAAACACCTACGAACCCGCTGCCATACAAGGCGACATCTTTGCAGAGGGCGATTCGCTCTATAAAGGGGAAATCTTTCTGGCAACGGGCGCAGGCAATGTGAGCCTCGAATCATATACGCCCGCCCACATCCATATCCATTACGACCTCGACCGCACGTCGGAGATAGGGCTTAACACCAATTATCTGTTAGGATGGAAATCGAGCAATCCATCCGTTACGATTGCCGATTCTAACGGAACCCTTGTCCTGAAACCCACCAATCTGAAAGGAGAAGCCGACATCATCTATCGTCCCAACTATCTCTACATCATCTTGCCCTTGTTCGCCATCGGGCTATTGCTAAGCATCTTCGTACTGATAAAAAGAAAATGACCGAACCCAACTCATCCTTTGACTACAATCAAATTCCTTTAGGGTTTTATGATAACATCACGAGCAAACATCGCGGCATGCGTAGCTTTTGGCACAATCAGAAGTTTCGCCGCGTGATAGATAGTTTCGAAGGGCAGCAAGAGGCTATATTGGACATCGGCTGTTTTTCGGGCACTTTTCTGAGCATGATAGCGCAGGAGCAGGTGGCGAAACAGGTGGGCGTTGACATCCTGAAGGATCAGATAGACTATGCCAACCGCAGCTATGGCACTGCCTTCCGCAGCTTTCATCTGATAGGAGATTTGAAAGAGATACCGGTGGCTGAGGACGGGCAGTTTGACTGTGTGACCATCATCGAGGTGATTGAACATCTGAGCGCCGAGGAGATTGCCGACTTGATACAGTTGGCGTATCGCAAGCTGAAAGTGGGCGGCAAACTGATACTCACCACGCCCAATTATGCTAGTTTGTGGGTGGTGCAAGAGTTTATCCTCAACCGCATCTCCGATGTGAAATATCAAGAGCAGCATATCACCCATTTCCATTATTTCAATATGGAGAAAAAACTCACCACCATCATTCCCGACCTGCCGCAGCTATTTAGCTTCAATTATAAAACCACCACGCATTTCCTGACGCCCTACATCGCCCTGCTGTGGTATCGCCTCGCCGAGAAAATCTCCTCAGCCATCCCCCATCGCAAGTGGAATTTCGCGTTGGGGTCATTGCTGTTGGTGGAATTGAGGAAGAGAGTTTAGGGGGTTCCTAGTTTGGAGTTTCTTGTTCGGAGTTCATAGTTCGGGGGTTTGGGGTTTATTTTGCCAGTAATAGGATAACTTAGAGTCATCCTATCACTACTAGTCGGTATGTTCCTCCAAGTCTCTTCACGACTAAGAAAATTCGCATTTCATTCCTTATAAAGTTTTTATATATCCGCCGTTCGGCAGATGCCATTATGCAAACTGCATTGCCTATACCGCCGTTCGGCGGATGCCACCGATAAGGAAAAAGCACTGGAAATCGGATGCAACGACTATGTGTCTAAACCTGTGGACGAAGTTAGCTACAAGTGCAAGAACTCGCAACTAAGTAATCAATTACTGATTTTATTTCCTGCCATCTTTTTGAATGAAATTCAGCAGTTGAGATAAGTACAGATATTTCTTTTTGTTCAGGTTCATTTTTCCATCTATCTTGTGGGTATTTAGAAAAATGTAACGATAAATTCATTTCACTTGAAAGTATTTCGATTGCTTCCTTAACAGCACCAGTAGCTAACACAGTATTAGCGTTATTGCCTTTTGGTGTGGTGGTAGTGTTATCTTTATTTGGTTGGTGTATCATATATTTAAGTTTTATGTTATTAATA
>CAIOJS010000425.1 GCA_903858655.1 uncultured bacterium
CCTTAAAGCTATCATTATCTCATTTATTCAGTATTTAAATGAGCAAGGTTTTAATATCCCACAAGATCAAGTCTCAAATCTTGTTCAACCTGCAAAGATTCTTGAATTTACCGCAAGCGCTTTGAATGGACTTTTCAAAATGGCAGGCAATACCTTTCTTATCTTCCTTATCATCTTTTTTATTCTTACTGAATTAAGAAGTTTCCCAATTAAAGTAAAAGCAGTTATGGACGTATCGGACAAACCCATTACTTATTTTTCTACTATTATACAAAATATCCGTCACTATCTATGGATAAAAACCCTGTTTTGTTTATTAATAGGAATTCTAATCTATGTTGCATTATTAATCATTGGCGTTCGATATCCTCTGCTATGGGCATTGATTGCATTTTTGGTAAGTTATATTCCGCATATCGGATCCATCTTTGCTGCGATTCCGGCAGTTCTCTTTGCCTTGGTGCAATTAGGATTGGGTAGTGCGCTCTGGACTCTGGGATCATTCATGCTTATCTACAATGTTATTGGAAACTTTATTGAACCAAGAATCATGGGAAAAGGTTTAGGTCTTTCAACTCTGGTTGTTTTCCTGTCTCTTCTTATCTGGGGATTTATTTTGGGACCTGTAGGTATGTTTCTGTCAGTTCCCATCACCATGACCATTAAAATTATTATGGAACATAATGATAAAACCCGATGGATCGCCATACTTTTGGGAACATCGGCTGAAGCTAAGATCTATCTTAAGCATAAAGATCACAATCAGAAGAAGCCGATTTAAAAAAATAGCGTGTAGAAATGTTCTATTTATTCGCTTATTCCTTAACTTTATTATTTGTTCACTAAAAATATTTTTATGATTGAATCACTTTCTTTGCCTGTTCTCTTGCTCATATTTGGTTTGTGCGTGGTGGTAATATGGATTGCCGGAATCAAATTGTCAAAAACTGCCGACATTCTTTCCATTCACTTTGGTTTGGGTGAAGCATTAGGAGGTATGCTTTTGCTCGCAATTGTAACAAACCTTCCCGAAATTGCCATTACCGTTAGCGCTTCCTTGCAGAACAATCTGGAACTTGCTATCGGAAACATTTTAGGAGGCATTGCCATACAAACTGTTGTGCTTGTGGTATTGGATGTATTTGGATTGGGAAAAAAAGATCCGCTAACTTATCGTGCGGCATCACTGATATTGGTGCTCGAAGGATTATTGGTGATTGCTGTTTTAACACTTGTGGTTTTGGGCAACCAGTTGGGGACTACCGATATTGTACTTGGTGTGTCACCCGTAGATGTAACAATTGTGCTGGTGTGGCTTGCGGGTCTTTATATGATAGGAAAAGCAAGAACCGATTTACCCTGGCATAAATTAGGCGCTCTTCCGAATAGTCAAAAAGAAATGCGAGGACACAGTAAGAAAAAGAAATATGATTTGGCAATAAAAAAAGGAACAAGTATCAAAACGGTTATTCTTGTTTTTGCTGTATGCTCATTGTTTACGCTTATTGCAGGGGTGGGTCTAGAAGAAAGTGGTAGTGCCATTGCCAAACAAATAGGAATGACAGGAGTGATATTCGGTGCTACCATCCTTGCTGCTGCTACTGCCCTTCCTGAAGTATCAACAGGTTTAGCCTCAATGAAATTGAAAGATTACCAAATGGCTGTGAGTGATATTTTCGGGGGTAATGCTTTTTTGCCGGTATTGTTTATAGTTGCTACTGTTGTTTCAGGCAAATCTGTTCTTCCGCAAGCGCACAAAACAGATATTTATCTTACAGCATTAGCCGTCCTGCTTACTATTATCTATATCTTCGGATTAATATTCCGTCCTCGAAAACAATTACTTTGGATGGGTATTGATTCATTCCTAGTAGTGATTGTTTATTTAATCGGATTGTTGGGATTATTTGCTATTTCTTAGTAAAAGAGGCTGTTTAAATTAATAAATTTAAAATGCCGTGACATTATTAGCTGAAACCCCCGCTGGGCATAGGTTCCAACGTCAGTCCTATCTATCCTTTTAGGCTGTGCCTAGTAAAAAGACAATGTAAGCATTCAAGCATCAAATAAAATAAATTTTCTTGGATTGGTATTATTTGTACTTTTGTCGGGTGGAAATAAAATAATAAACATGACAAAAGAACAAGGAACAAAAGAGAATCCGTGGAAATTAAAGACCCCACCAATGACATCTGACTACGAAATGTATAAGGATGAAAAGGACGGCAAAGAAGTAATTGTCTGTGTGGTTGGCAAGACAACCTTACTTTATGACTATCGTTGCATAGCAGACCTTCATACAATGCTTAAGAAGCATGGCGACTGGATGGAACTTGGCAGTGCAGATGAACAAAAACCTGCAAAAGAAGGAACCATAGAAGCATGGGGACGTTCAGAAAAAAATCCAATCGGCGGTTGGTATGGACTAAAGAAAGGACTCCGTGGACGCTTTGGGATGTACATTCCACCATTAATGGAAACATTGGGTCTAGCCGACTTGACACATGAAGCAAAAAGAAATAAAATGAAAGCAAAATAAAATACCCCGAAAGTTGCAGAACATTAGCGGTAATAATGGGATAAAGACAGAATATGTGGCGTATGAAAAAGATTATTCTTATCCTGACAGTATTAATTATGACCATACCGATTTTCGGACAGACAGCTTCGACTATTACTTGCAGACTATGGAAGCCGAATTGTTTCTGCAAATTGCCAATCGCGATTAACTTACGTGTAGTAATTTATTTAGCC
>CAIOJS010000426.1 GCA_903858655.1 uncultured bacterium
CAGATTAAAAAAGGAAGGTCAGGCATACATATTCTTGATTTTGCAGCTGAATTTAATTTTTCTGATCGGCTACTCAAGTCAATTGAATTAGCATTTAGACGTGGAGATATATATTATTTGGAAGATATCAATAAAAAGGAATTTATTAGATATCGCGATACAGACATAGTATGTTGGGAGGAACTAGTGCATGCTATATATATTTCTATGAAAGGAACTCGATTTGAGTTACATCAAGCAGCTCTAAAAGATTATTTCATGAAACAAGAAGTGCTTTATCAAAAGGAAAAGGAGCAAAAAGCTTATGAGCTACTATTATTACTAAGAAAAAATAAAAGAAAGAAAGGTTGATTTTTGTTCTATCATAGCAAGAAAATATTTAATTTTGTAAAAAATAAATTCATTCATTAATTAATAAAATACAATCATGGAACCAAAAGAAATCGTTTTAGAAGCCATTAAAAAATCAAAAGAACCTGTAAATGCAGGTAAAGTAGTAGAATTGACAGGTCTCGACCGTAAAGATGTTGACAAAGCTATGACCAAACTAAAAGCCGAAGGAAGTATCGTATCTCCCGTTCGTTGTTTTTGGCAAGCCAAATAAGGTAAAGATTTTTTGACAAAAAAAATACCCGTAGCATGGTTTTAGAAGCCTTGCTACGGGTATTGTTTTTTATAGATGCCTTAAGAAAAAGATACTACGAATTACAAATAAGCGAATTACGAATGAAAGGGGAAACATTTCTTAAAAAGAAATACAAAGAGAATAGGAGAGTTACAGAGATTAGTATTAAGTTTCAAAAACAAAGTACCCAATACCTTTTACCATTTACCTTGTACCTTTTACCTTCTACCTCTTACCTCTAGTTCTCCATCTTTATTGTCATCTTGATATCCTTCACAGGTCTATCTGACTGATCTTTTTGAACAGAAGCAATTTTTGTAATCACTTCCAAACCTGAGGTGATTTCTCCAAAAACAGTATATTCATTATCTAACGAATGTGCACCACTTACAGGTTCAACTATGTAAAACTGCGATCCCGAAGAAGCTTTTTGTGGATTATTGGTACGAGCTGCAGCCAAAGCACCTCTTTTATGTTTGTATTTAGCGAGGATTTCTGCAGGAATGGTATAAGAAGGACCGCCCATACCTAAAGCTTGACCTGCTTTTGCAGTCTTTGAATCAGGGTCACCGCCTTGAATCATAAAGCCTAAAATCACCCGATGAAACAAGGTGCCATTGTAATATCCTTAAGTCACCAACTTAATAAAATTGTCGCGATGCTTAGGGGTGTCGTTGTACAAAACGCCATGCATATCCCCAAAGTCGGTGTGGATAACAAACTTTCTTTGTGTAGTGTTGGCGGTTGATGTAGTGCTTGTGGTTTGCGCACTAAGTGATAAACTTATCATAATCATACTGACTATGAATAAAAAAGATAATTTTTTCATGTTTCTTGTAGTTTTTAAATTTAACACTGCAAAATTACAAAAAAATATGGATATTGGAGGAAAAAGTTTGAGTTTCTTGGCAAGCCAAGAACACAAAGCTACTATTAATGTAGCTTTAGTATAAAAGAAAACCCTTCAAAAGGAGCCTTATTTCTTAGCCCCAATCGGCATCACGGTTCTGCCGTATAATTCATTTATCACTTGCGCCATGGACGTATATAATGCCGTTAATCCACACACAATGCCTTCGAAACCTGCCAACTTATGGATAGTTTCATTCCCGGTGACATTTGCAGTGATCAACAAGATGAACAATACGACTAATAATGCGAAAATGGCTTGTAATGCTTTGTTTAGCTTAAATGTAGCGATGAGCATAAACATAGAGAATAGACACCATACGCCTAGAAAAGCAACCATAGATGTTTTTGAAGGAGCATCGCCCCATCCGAGTTTGGGCATCACCATCAAACCTACCAACGCAATCCAAAAGAATCCGTAGGAGATGAAAGCGGTGAATCCAAAGGTGTTTTTTTTCTTTGATTCCATGATGCCTGCGATAATTTGTGCAATGCCGCCATAGAAGATTCCCATGGCAAAAATCATGGTATCCATGGCAAAAAAGCCTGCGTTATGGATGTTTAATAAAATGGTGGTCATTCCGAAAGCTGCCAAGCCCAAAGGAGCAGGATTCGAACTCGTGTCCGCTATGCGGATAGTGGTTTCTTCTTGCATATTATTTTGATTTTATATGTTGTTTGAAAATAATTTTCGGCAAAAATAGAAAAATTATTCACACACAAAATAAATGACAGAAAAAAGAATAAAATAAAAGTAATCTAATGGAATAATTCGTTTAAAAAAGCCACAAATGTCAAGGGATTATCCCTTTTCGCTGATATGTTCGAGCACATCTCTTTTCAGTATATTGAGTTCTTTTCCATTAAATGCAATGATTTTGTTGGCAGAGAAATCAGATAAGATTCTACTGATGCTTTCTCTTGAAGTGCCAACAAGATCGGCTAATTCACTTTGGCTTAAAGGGAAGTTGAAACGAGAGCTATTAAAAATTTTGTCGGCTATGCAGAGAAGAGTTTCAGCTACTAAACCGGGGACCTGTTTTTGTGATTGATTGGCATAGCGTTCATAATCATTCAACTCGTTTTCGCAAAGCTCCACAATAAGTTCGTAGGCAAACTTGCCATTTTTAAAAATAAAATTCCGAAACAAATTGCTATCAATAAAACATACGGAGGAATCTTCTAAAGCTGTAGCAGCATATTGATTGATTTTGTCGCCAAAAGTGGTAGGTATTCCAAAGTAAGATGGTGATTTAGCAATTCGTAATATTTTTTCATGCGACACACCCCGTTTATGAATTTTTACGATGCCGGTTCTCAGGTAGGCTACATTGGTTGACAATGCGCCTTGTTTGAAAATGATATCCCCTTTTTTGAAAAAGACTAAAGCACTATTTTTTTCAAGAATGTCAAACTCTTCACTACTGAGGATTTTAGAAGCTGAGGATTTAAACTCACAGTCTATACATTTGTGATTTTCCATTGGTCAATTCTTTGTTTTAATTTAAAAAATGCAAAGATAATTTAAAGTGTGATTAATATCACATATACTAGTGCTAAACCTCACAAAAAAAATGAATGTAGAATTATAAAACTCTCTATTTTTGCAGCTCACAAAACAATTAATAATATGAGCATAGATATCGAAAATCAAATCGCAGAATTACAAAAGAAAGTTGGTAAACTTGAGAAAGGAACCAAAGATCAATTGTCCATGGTAGTCTTTTCAGGCGATCTCGACAAGATATTAGCAGCAATGATAATATCTACAGGCGCAGTGGCTTATGATATGAAAGTGAAACTCTTTTTCACCTTTTGGGCAACAGCAGCCTTACGCGATCCGAAGAAAAAAGTATCAGGAAAAAACCTAATCAGTAAAATGTTTGGCATGATGTTGCCAAAAGGAAAAAACAAACTCAAACTATCAAAAATGCACATGATGGGTATGGGTTCGGCTATGATGAAAGGTTTAATGAAAAAGAAAAACGTGGCGTCATTAGACGAAATGTTTAAAATAGCCGGAGAACTTGGCGTCGAAATCAACATCTGTGAAATGTCAATGGATTTGATGGGATTTAAAAAGGAAGAAATGATGGATTATCCCCACATGAATATCTGTGGAGTAGCAACATTTTTAGCTGATGCATCCGAAAGTAAAATACAATTATTTATTTAAAAAAATAGGAGATAAAAGAAATGAATTCAGAAGAATTAAAAAACATTACAGCAAGCCAAATTGTTGATGCAAGAGGTACAGCATGCCCAGGTCCATTGTTGGCAGCAAAAAAAGCTATAGGCGATATCGAATCCGGTGAAGTTATGGAGATTTTGTCGTCGGATGAAGGGACAAAACATGACATCCCGCGTTGGTGCGAGAAAATGGAACATGATTTTTTAGGTATCGTGGAGGAAGATAGCTACACAAGATTGTTCTTGAAAAAGGCATAATATAACATCTTGGTCGGAAGTTATTTGTAGAGAAACCCCACACTATAAATTATAGGTCTTAGGTAGTGTTTTTAATGCTGCTATAGCGAGTGCTTTATCTATACTTTTTGTTTCTGACCATTACTAATTTGAATTTAGAAGTTACGAATTTAATATAAACATCAATACCAATCTAATGTCAAAAGAAAATTTCATACCAAAAATATTGGTTTTTTCTACCGATAAGATTTCCGACCCGGGAATTGATCAGGCAGGACTTCGAAAGTTACATTATTCGCCGGCAGTTTATGTGATTAGCCTACCGTGTTCATCGGGCATCAAAGCGAGATGGATAATGCATGCTTTTCAACAAGGATTTGATGGCGTATTTATTGCTGCCGACGGACACGAATGTTCTTTCAGTCCGAAATGTGCCGAGCATACGAATACTATTATTGTGGAATCACAGGTAATGATGAAAGAGAATAATATAAGTCCGAAGCGCATCCGTATGGCAGCAATATGTTCTGTGTGTGCCGAGCCGTTCGTGAATCACATGGAGAATTTTAGTAGGATATTATCGGAATTGGGTAGTATAAGTGCAGAGAAAAGTCTCGTGCCGTAACATGTAAAGAAATCAATGATGAATCAGAAAGATAAAATATTTGATACCTTAATTATCGGTGGGGGAATAGCCGGACAAGAAGCCGCGCTGAACCTTGCGGATATGAATCATAAAGTACTCCTTGTGGATAAAGGACTTTCTATCGGCGGTAAAATGATACAGTTGAGCAAAGTCTTTCCAACACTTGACTGTGCGGCATGCATCACCACGCCGAAAATGTCTGAAACTGCCCGTCATCCCAATATCACCTTGCTGTTGAATAGCGAAATTGGAGGGATCAACAAAATGGGGTCGGATTTTACGGTGGATATAATCAAAAACCCGCGCTATGTTATTCCTGAATCGTGCACGGGTTGTCAGGAATGTGAAGTCATTTGTCCGGAAGTACGTCCGGATGAGTATAATTGCAATTTGGCAGGTCGGAAGGTGGCTTACATTCCATTTAGTTTAGCAAACCCTCGTATTGCGACCATCGACAGGCAAGATACTTCCGCACCTTGTATCAATGAATGCCCGGGTGGTGTGAAACCTTACGGATACATTTCACTCGTCCGAAATGGTCAATACGAAGATGCCATGAAACTGCATCTTGAAGATATTCCGATACCGGGAAGCTTGGGTAGGGCTTGTTATGCGCCATGCCAAAATGCTTGCACGCGGTCTGGTTTAGATACATCCGTGGACATCAGAAAGACAAAGCGTTTTTTTGCCGATTATTATTATGAAAAATATCCCGAAGCGCCTGTTATCGAAATAAAAACAAAAACAGGAAAACGCGTAGCCGTAATTGGTTCAGGTCCTGCGGGGCTTACGGCTGCTTATCATTTGGCACTAAAAGGTCATTCGGTGAAAGTTTTTGAAGCAGCTCCCGAAGCAGGGGGGATGTTGAAGCTCACCCTGCCCGAATATAGACTCCCCAAAGATATTGTTGACAGAGATGTAGCCAATATTACTGCCTTGGGCGTCGAAATTGAAGTGAACAAAAAGATAGATAATTTAATAGCCCTGAAAGAACAAGGCTTCGATAGTATTTTTATTGCCGTTGGTACGCATGAGACGCCCAAACTCAATGTGGAAGGGGCAGAGCTTGAGGGTATCGTGTCGTGTCTTGATTTTTTACGGAATGCAAATATCGGCGACAAGAAAGACCTTAGGGGTAAAAAAGTCATGGTTATTGGAGGCGGCAACACCGCTATAGATGCCGCACGTACTGCCTTGCGATTGGGAGCCGAAAAAGTTACGGTTATCTATCGTCGCGGCAGAGATGAAATGCCATGTTTTGCTCCTGAGATTCAAGAAGCCGAAGAGGAAGGCGTGGACATCTTAGTGCTGAGGAATCCCGTGAAATTTGTGGGGTTGAATGGGAAACTACATCAAGTTCAGTTGATAAAGATGAAACTCGAACAAGCAGACGAGAGCGGACGTCGCATGCCGATCCCCATAGATGGCACAGAATACTTAGAAGCTGTTGATTTTGTGATTGAAGCCATTGGGCTGCAACCCTCCACGGGCGTGTTTGCCAACATCCTTGAATTAAAAAAGAACGGCACCATCAACGTGAATGATAAGACCTTGCAAACCTCCATCCCATTGATATTTGCGGGGGGCGATAGTGTTACAGGCGCTTCCACCATTATCGAAGCCGCAGGACAAGGCAAGAAAGCCGCTTTTTATATCCATAAATTTCTGAATAACGAAATCCTCGAAGACTTTGAGTTTGGCGATAAGTTACCTGCCATTGACAAAAAAGCAATCTTGGAAAAACATACCCACGAAAAGGTGCATGCCATCGAGGGCAAAATCAGATCCGTTGCAGAACGGATTAAAGATTTCAACGAAGTGGAGATGACTTATACCGAAGAAGAAGTGAAAGCCGCCACCATGCGTTGTTTAGATTGCAGCAATTGTCGCGAATGTCATCAATGTGTATCCATCTGCCCTGCTAATGCTATAGATTTCTCACAAAAGAAAGAATTAATTCAAACCACTGTGAAGTCGGTGGTGGTTACAACAGGCTATAAGCTTTTCCCGCCTGACGGAAAGCCTGAGTATGGCTACACCAAGTATGCCAATGTGATTGATTCCATGCAAATGGACCGCTTAATTGCGCCTACACGTCCGTATAACAATGTCTTGCGTCCCGGCGACGGCAAATCTCCCGACAATATTGCTTACGTACTTTGCACAGGCTCGCGTGATTCTGCGATTGAGAACCGTGCTTGCAGCGTAGAGTGTAGCAACAATCCAATTTGTTCCCAAATATGTTGCATGTATTCCATCAAACAGGCGCAACTGCTCATGGGAGCTTTGCCAATGGCTGACATCACCATCTATTATATGGATATACGTGCATTTGGCAAGGGCTACGAAGAGTTTTTTCAACAATCGAAATCCATGGGCGTCAGCTTTGTGAAGGGAAAAGTGGCTAAGATTCGCGAAAAAGACACACAAAGTGGCGATTTGATTTTACGCTACGAAGATGTCAACACAGGAACCGTGAAGGAAGCAAAACACGACTTGGTTGTTTTATCCGTAGGCGTGCTTCCCAACAAAGACATCGCGCAAATGTTTAAGAACGAGACCCTCGCCTTAGATGAGTATGATTTCGTGAAACAAACTGACGAGCTCATCAATCCTGCTTTCACAAGTATCGAAGGTGTTTTTGTGGCAGGGGCAGCTTCGGGTCCGAAAGACATTCCTGATTCTATTTTATCCGCAGGCTGCGCGGCATCCGAAGTGGCAGGCTATCTGATAGGAAAAAAATAATGCAATAAATTTTGATGTTCATTTGATATAGTTCAAAAGTAAATACTATGAAAGAAAAAATAGGCGTATATATTTGTCACTGTGGTGGAAATATTTCCGATTACGTTGATGTGGAGGAACTCAGCAAGATGTTTCTCGCCGAAGAAAATGTGATAATTTCAAAAGATGTGATGTTTGCTTGTGCCGATTCAAATCAAAAGGCAATGGTGAACGATATAAAAGAAAACAATCTCGATGCCATCGTGGTGGCTTCCTGTTCTCCCAAACTCCATTTGCATACCTTTAAAAATGTAGCAAGCAGAGCAGGCATCAACCCCACGAATTATGTGCAAGTGAATATCCGCGAGCAATGTTCGTGGCCCCATTCCGACAAACCAAAGGACGCAACCTTGAAAGCTGCAGGTTTGATTCGGGCGGGTATCAATAGAGTTTCGCACTCCGAATCCTTAGATAATATAGAGATACAAGTAAAGCGAGCCGTTTTGGTGGTTGGCGCAGGTGTAGCCGGAATGAAAGCCGCCATTGACCTCGCTCGCTTGGGCAATGACGTATATCTTGTGGAGAAAGATTACTTTGTCGGCGGACGTATCGCGCAAAGCGAAAAGCTTTTTATGTCGGGGCAAAAAGGAAAAGACATCATTGCCAAATTGTTCGCCGAAGTGAAAAGCTATGCAAATATAACCCTGTTCACAGGCGCAACTATCGAAAAGGTGACGGGCAGTTTGGGAAACTTCCACGTGGATATCAACATCAAACCACTTTATATTCAGAGCAATGCCAACCCCACGACGCTTAAAGCCGCCATGAACGACTGCCCAATCACCGTTGACGATGAGTTCAGTTTCGGTTTCAAGAAACGGAAAGCCATTTATAAGAACTATGATGAAGCATGCCCCGATGTGCCCGTTGTGGATGTGGAAGCTTTGCGAGATGCGGACGAATTTCTGGCTAAATATGCCTCAATTTTCGATTTTACGCAGCAAGATGCTGTGCTTTCGCTGCATGCAGGTTCGGTTTTGGTGTCCACAGGTTTCGATTCTTATCAACCTAAAGAAGGAGAGTATGGCTACAAAACCGTTCCCAATGTCGTAACCCTCCCCGAATTCAACAAATTGATGGCATTGAGCCCCGACAAATTGGTTTTCAACAACAAAACAATTAAAAGCGTGGCGTTCATCTATTGCGTGGGCAACCGACAAGCGAAAGGCGAAAACAAATATTGCTCACGCCAATGTTGCACCTCAGCCATTTATACCTCCATACAACTAAACGAAAACTATAAGAACATCACCGCTTATCATCTTTTCAGAGATATCAGAACCTACGGCAAACAGGAGATACTATATGAAAAATCGTCGAAACAAGGCGATATTTATATCCGCTACGACGAAAAAGAGCCGCCCGTGGTGGCGCAAGGCGCG
Source organism: uncultured bacterium (assembly GCA_903858655.1). GTDB lineage: Bacteria > Bacteroidota > Bacteroidia > Bacteroidales > CAIWKO01 > CAIWKO01. The sequence continues at coordinate 8,774 of CAIOJS010000426.1, forward strand.
AAAGCTATTCAGATAAAGGTGAAAGATTTCCTGACATCGAAAAAAGAATTGGAAGTGGAAGCCGATATGTTGGTCTTGGTGACGGGTATGGTGGCGCGCGACGACAGCAAACTCATCTCCGAAAAGTTTAAAATCCCCATCGGAAACGATAAATTCTTTAACGAGATTCATCCCAAACTCAAACCCGTAGAAACCGTCATCAAAGGTGTTTATATCGGCGGCGCTTGTCAGGGACCTAAAAATATCAGCGAGTCCGTGCAGTCATCTCTTTCTGCCGCCGCTAAGATAAATGCCTTATTAAAAGGCGGTACCGTTTCCCTTGACCCGATTATCGCCCGCGTGAACAACGATTTGTGTGTGTGGTGTGGCAAATGCGCCGAGGTGTGCGAATATACCGCCATCAAAGAAGTTGAAGAGGGCGACAAACATATCGCACGAGTGAACGAAGCCATCTGCACGGGCTGCGGCATCTGCGCCCCTGTATGCAAACCCAACGCTATCGAAATCGCACAATACACCGACATGGAAATCGAATCCCTAATTGATGGCTTCATGCAAGAAGTCACCCTTACGGATAAAGAAACCGAGTCGCATGAAGAGGCGGAGAACGAAACTTTGAAGATGAAGGAGTTTCCACAGATGTGGAAAAACATCCTGCAATCCATAGACGGCGGCAAAAAGAATATCCCCCAAATCGCGGAAGAAATTTCTGTGGATACCGATATCGTTACCTATCATGTCATGACGATGAATAAATATAATGTTGTGATGGCTGATGGTATGGACGAAAAAGAAGCGTATTATTTTTATAAAAGAAAAAACTAAACTCATGGCAATAGTTAATCATGAATTCGCAAACGAAATAATTCAATACGGAGCGAAAGAATTTAAGGCGTGTTTCAATTGTGGGACGTGTACGGCGATTTGCAACCTGACGGAGAAAAATGCAAACTTCCCACGCATCTTTATCCGCAAAGGAATCTTAGGACAAAAAGAGGAGATACTGCAAAGTAAGGAATTGTGGTTATGTTACGCTTGCGGCGATTGTTCGGTGAATTGCCCGCGACAGGCAGCGCCCGGGGAATATATGGCAGCCATGCGGCGCTATGCCATAGCGGGTTATGAGCCAACAGGTCTGACGAAACTTATTTTCAAAAGTAATCCCTTGTCCATCGTCATCACCTTGCTACTCGCCATGGTGTTGGGTTTCTTTTTGTTTACGATGAAACCTGAAATGGAAGTGGCACGTTGGATTTTCAAATATCTACCCTATGAAATCATACATACTATGGGTCTTATTATTTTCAGCTTCACAGGATTGTCTATGGTATGGGGTATGCTTGCGATGATTTTTAAATTGCGGAAAATAGCTCCGAAGGAAAGCAAAACCAAGAAGTCGTTCTTCAAAGCTTTGTCGGCGGTGATAGCAGAAATGGCTATGATGAAACGGTATAGAGTGTGCGACGAGGAAGAAGATTCCTTTTGGTTGAAGAAACCTTTGATGATGCGCCCATGGGCAGTGCATTGGGCGATTATGTGGGGCTTCATCGGTTTGTTGATTGCCACCGCTTTGGATTTTGCATTCAAAGATCCTGCCACAACCTATTGGTTGCCAAGTAGGTTGTTGGGAACCATCGCAGGGATTCTGTTGGTCTATGGCGCTTCCATGGCAATCATCTATCGGAGAAAAAAGATAACCCGCACCTACCAACAAACCACCTTGGCAGATCAGATGCTATTGTTTTTTCTTTGGATAGCAGGCATAACGGGTTTTTGGTTAGAAGTGGCGGTGTTCATAGATGCGGATACGATTGTCAATCATATTGTGTTTGTCATTCACACGATTATCTCGATGGAGTTGGTGCTGTTATTCGCCTTCTCGAAATTCGCACATGCCATCTACCGACCGATAGCGTTGTTTTTTTACAACAAATCATAAATATTGCTTACCTTTGCTACTCTAAGGCAAATTGGAAATTCGAGAGGAGAATTTCATATACCTATATATATACAAAATAAAAAATCAAAAAAATGGAAATAAAAGTAACCTTCGATGGAAACAAAAAAGTGAATGCTCAGGTCGGAAATCATATAGTGTGTACCGACCAACCTGTGAATGGCGGCGGCGACGATAGCGCGGTGAGTCCGTTTGAGCTATTTCTAGCCTCCATGGCAACATGCGCAGGCATCTATGTGAAAGGGTTTTGCGACAATCGCAATATCCCGACCGAAGGCATCAGCCTTACGCAAACACATGCCTTCGACGCAAAAGGAATGGCGACAGAAATCACGATTATCGTGAATTTGCCAAAAGATTTCCCCGAAAAATATGTTGATTCGGTGGTGCATGTAGCCAACTTGTGCAAAGTGAAACAACATCTGACGCATCCGCCCGTCGTGGCAGTGAAAGCCATCATTGGATAGGGATTCGCGGTTTAGCATTTTGGCATTTAGGTGATTTGCTTCGCGATATAGCGCAGCGACACGGAAAACCTTTGCTTGTATATAGCAGTGATACATATCACGCATCATACAATAATGAAAGATAATGCGTTAATGCTAAACCTCAATGGGGGTTTGAGCTTTAGCCTGCCTAAAAGTCTAATAGTCTAGAGTCTAAAAGCCTTTAAATAGTAATAAATTAAAAAAAGAAATAATGTTTGAATTTTTAAAGAAGTTGTTTGCTTCCTCACCGAAAGTGGATTTGGGAGAATTGATACAGCATGGCGCCATCATCGTGGATGTTCGCTCAAAGGGGGAGTTTCAAGGGGGACATCTGAAGGGGTCGGTGAATATACCTTTGCAGAATTTGCGCGAAAGTTTTTCGAAATTGCGAAAAGATAAACCCATCATAACTTGTTGCGCATCAGGAGCGCGAAGTGCTTCAGCAAAAAGTATTTTAAAGTCGAATGGTTACGCAGATGTTCACAATGGCGGACCATGGACCAAACTGAGACGCTATAAAAACTAAGCGTTTTAGACTTTCACAGCCGTAAGCAAAAAAACAGGATAGGATTTCGGTCCTTCGGAAGTGTTTTTTTCGATGACGAAACATTGAGAATGACTCACGAGGGTGAAATGATGTTTCTGTAAAATAATAGAAAGGTCATCGGGATTGAAGCCGAAGTGACCGTGGAATTCCATATCGTGGAATGTTCCGTCTTCCGCATACAAGTCGGCGAGGGCAAGATGACCTCCTGAGAGAAGCAGTGCGCCAAATTTTCCGATAATTTTATCAATATCGCCTACATGATGGAGCGCCATCTGTGAAAAGATAATATCGAAGTTAGCTTCCTGATAATCTTCCTTTTCCAAATCAAAAAAGATAGGATGAAGGTGGGTGAGTTGGGCATTTTCGACTTTCGTAATCGTAGTATTCGTCATCTCGATGGAAGAATCCATAAGGGTGATGTCAGCCAAGTGGGATTGCAGGGCGAAACTCAACAAACCTGTGCCCGAACCGAATTCCAAGCCACGCATTTTGGTGTTTAATTTAATTTTTTGAAGTAGCAATTGCGCGATAGCTTCGGTGCGTTGCAGATGAAGCTGATTGCGATCCCATTCTTGGGCTACGGTGTCGAAATGATTGGTCATGATATAGGAATAATTAGTTTTGGAATTGATTGATTTATGATGATTTACAAAGATAATAAAATTTGAGAAGTTGGCATGATATTGTGATAAAAAAATATTTTTCAAAAAAATGAAAAATATTTCTTGGTGAACAAAAAATTTCATATTTTTGCTGTCTAATTTATTATCCGGCTATGAATATCACATATTCATATTATTCGCTTTTTATTTGCATCGCTTATAAAGGAGTTGATGAGGGGGGGGTATTGCTTGGTCGGAAGCAGCATTTTTATTTCAATTTAAGATTTTTATTTTTGTCTTGGTTGAGGGCTTTTCAGAAGTTGTGCATTCGACTATTACCTGACAGAATGTCAGAACGACTTTGGCGAAAGCCACTTCGACTGTGGCGAAAGTCACTTCGACTGTGGCGAAAGTCACTTCGACTATGGCGAAAATCACTTCGACTTCGGCGAAAGTCACTTCGATTTCGGCGGAAATCATTTCGACTATGGCGGAATCCACTTCGACTATGGCGAAAATCACTTCAACTATGGCGAAGGTCACTTCGACTGTGGCGAAAGTCAGATCGTTGGTGGAGAAAGTCACATCAAATGTGCATAATTAGGCTTCAAAGGGGCGGATTGAGGTTTGGAGGGGCGTGTAGGCAGGAAATTCCTGCCAAAATGACAGCTTTTACTTTTTAGAGATTTTTTCGCTCTGCGAGAAATCTTCTAGAAAAAATAAAAAATATAGGGATTAATAGGTGCTTTTAATCTTTGAGGAAAGAACTATATTCTCTCTATAAAAAACAAAAGATATTTATTTACGAATAAAAAAAATATACACTATGAAAAAAATACAGAATGCAAAAACCAACGTTATTAATGTGGTGATAAGTTATGTGGATGATCCTGTAAGAGCAGCGATAATCATCACCTATTTAATAATGAAAACAGATGTTATACATCTAAAAGTGAGAAAAGAAGAAATGGATGTGCACATATCAATTGCTATGACGGATTTCACAGCCATCACTGCAAGTCAGAAATTAGCACGCAAAAATATGGTAGATTATATCTATGATAATATTTGTGCTCCTTCGATGCGCTATTTTCGCGGCATTAATGATCCGGTGTTATATGCCGAATTTGATACGACACGGAGTAGATTTAAGAAGATTGGTTTGTCAACAATCATTGATAAAACCGATGGATTTATAAACAAAGCTGAAGAGCTTATGGGAAGTTCGCCTGCTTATGTGACGGCAACTGGGATGACTGAAGAAATTATAACTGATTCAAGAGATCTTCGTGATGTTTTAAATGGTTTCCTGGGTAAAGCAAAGGCAATGAAAATCAGCGTTTCAGATGCTTTACAAGAAATCACAAAAATACAAAAAAATATTTGGGATTTTGATTTTGTCAATTTGTTGGATGATGCGCAACATTTTAATGCGACGCATCCCGAATTGGCAATTGGTTTGGCAAAAGCCATGAAGATAGATGGTTTTCCGACACAACATACCGCAATTTTTGGAACGATAACAGACATAGCTGGCAACCCGGTGATTGGTGCTACGGTGGTGAATTTGGATATGCCACAACGCGCACCGATGATAACGAACAATTTGGGAGAATATCGTGACGAAATATTCAAATGGGGCGTGTATCGTTACAAATATACATATCCAACTATGGTGGAACAAACGCATACTATTGCTATTAAACGTGGGAAAAAGGTGATGAAGGATGTCGTAATGATTGCGAAACCGTCGTGAGGGAAAAGGGACAAGGAGAAAGGAGCAATGGGGAGTGAATAGTTTTGATTGATGGTTCTATTGTTCTATTGTTTTATTGTTATTTTTTTTAATGTCTCTAAATCCGCCAGATTTTTAAAATCTGGCGGATTTTTAAAACTATGAGATTCAAAAAAAATCTATCCCGTTTGACTTATTTTTTGAAGCGCCGCCCGATTGAGGATGACGATATTTTTTTCGTTGAGAGCGATGATGCCATCTTTTTCAAAAGATTTGAGAAGTTTGACGGCGGTTTCGGTAGATAGTCCTGCGAAATCGGCTATGTCTTTGCGGGAGAGATGGTTGAAAATATCCAAAGCGGCAAATTGGTCGGAGCTTAGGTAGAGTAAGGCGTCGGCGATGCGCCCGTTCATCTGTTTATACATCAAGTTGCGGACCGCATCGTAGAGCGTGGCTGATTGTTCGCAATGACGTTTGATGATATTGAAAGCGAAGGAGCCGTTTTGGCGGGCTACCTTGGCGATAGCGATTTTTTCAATGAGAAAAACCCGAGTTTCGGCAAGTGCAATCGTAGAATAAGAAAAAGTATCTTCGGTGAAAACTGAAGAGATGCCCAAAAATTCGCCTGCTTGCGAAATGCGCAAGTTGTAATTGTGAACGCCATCGCCTTCCACGTATTGTTTCACGAAGCCACTCATGATGAACATAATATAAGTGGCAAAGGTGCCTTGTTTGGTCAGATTTTCGCCTTTGCGAAACAGCACTTGGGTCTTGGAAGCACGAATGAGCTTCACTTCTTCAGGCGTGAGAAGCTGAAAACAGGGGGCTTGGATATCGCAGAGGAAATCTGCATCGGTTTCGGGAATGGTCTTCATCGGAAAATTTTTGTAAAATTACAAAATACTTTTGAAGTGGAGAGAGATTTTAGAGGATTTTTTTTGTTACACGGAGATGCACGGAGGGAGACACAGAGATGCACAGAGAGAATCCGTGAAAGATTTTCTCTGTGCAAGAATAAAAATGGTAGATTTTTTTAGTGTTAAAGCTTATTGAGATTCGATAACGGATTTGACGATGGCGAAGGATTCGTTGTTGGCTGCGCGTATGGCATCCACGGCGGTGGCGTGCATTTCGCTTGCCATCGCTTCCATGTTGAGCAGGGCGATATAGGCTTTGCCGTCTTCTTTTTGATAAACCGAGATACGGCAGGGCATCATCACGGAAACGATGCGTTCGTGATTTTTTTCGAGCATGGCACCTGAATATTCGGGTTTGCAAATTTCGATAACTTGCACGGGGCGCACCGCTTTGCCGGCGTTTGCCAAGGATTGTTGCAGGTTGTGAACGGCAGGATTTTGCCAATTTTGAGCAGTGGCGGCAGCGATAAGCTTCGCCACAGTGGTTTCAACATCGAAAGGACTCGCGTGTTCGATGATAAGCGGATTGTTTTTCATACAATAGGTTTTATTTGTGTATTAATCTAATTCTTTTGCAATGGCAATTGCCGCAATAGTTCCATCGGCAACGGCGGTGGTTATTTGTCTGTACTTCTTGCTGATAACATCGCCCACGGCATACACATCGTAGAGGCTCGTGCGCATATCTTCGTCAGTTTTGATGTAGCCCCATGTGTCGAGTTTCAGTTTGTCGGCAAACAAATCAATGTTGGGTTTCATGCCGATGAAAACAAAAACGCCGTCGGAGGTGATGGTGGAAGTCGTTTTTGTGTTGAGATTTTCTACAGTGGTAACGATTTTGTCGCCCACGCGTTCGAAACCGCGCGGCTCGTGTTCGAAGAGGGTTTTCACCTTTTTGTTGCTGAGGAGTTTCTCTTGTGCCTGTTTGTTTGCCGTGAAGGAAGCAAATTGATGCACCATAGTGATTTTGGAAGCGAATTTGCTGATGAAATCGGCTTCTTCCACGGCGGAATTGCCGCCACCAATCACCACCACTTCTTTGTCACCATAATATTTAGCGTCACAAGTAGCGCAATACGAGATACCTTTTCCCTTCAACTCTTTTTCGCCCGGGATGCCCATCAGATTGGGCGAGGTGCCCGTGGCGATGATGATTTTTTTCGCTTTGATGGTTTCGAATTCATCAATCACCACTTCTTTTTTCTCAAGGTCAACTTGGGAAACATCCACGGCGACTTTATACACCGTGCCGCAGAGTTTGGTTTGCTCCGACATGTTGTGCGACAACATATAACCGGGTTGCGGTTCGATGAAGCCGGGGTAGTTAGAAACTTCATGCGTAGTGGAAACTTGACCACCGGGCAAGGCAATATCTATCAAAACGGTGTTGATTTTGGCTTGGCAGAGGTACAAACCTGCCGTGAGCCCACCGGGACCTGCGCCAAGAATCATCACATCATACTCAGAAACGCTTGGAGTTATCTGCGATTTGATTTCGCGTACACGCGATTCGGGCAACATGCTGTCGAGCTGATGGATGATGTCGCTGCGTTTGATGCCGCCCGAAAGTGTTTGGGGTAAGGGAACGCCTTTGTCGAAAAAAAGCAGGGTAGGCGAGGATTTCACACCAAGACTTTCGGCTAATTGGCGATTTTCCTGACGGAAGATTTTTAGGAATTTGATGTCGTTGCCATACAAATTGGCTAAACCCTCGAACTTTGGCGCAACGGCTTCACAAGGAGGGCATTCTGTGGAATAAAAATCGAGCACGACGCGGTCAGCATCGAGCACTTCCACTTGAAAATCGGAGGCAGATATTTCTTTCATGATAAATTTAGAATTAAGGTAAAAAAAGATGTTCTTGTGAAATGTAGTTGGGGATAAATTTTTTAAGATATTGATTTAGGGGAAATAGGAAGCGAAACCGAGTTCGAGCAAATTGGTAACGGGGCGACAATCCGCAGAACAAATAGTGTTGTTTTTATTTTTAGCGATGGAACCGCAGCCGCCTCCGCAAGCCAATTGCACATTGCAGTCGGCACATTCGGGGATGGTGGTCACGTCGCGATTTTCCCATGCGGAAATCAGGTCTTGCTTGCGCGAAATTTCGGGATAAAAAGTGCCCAAAGCTTCGTCGGCTTTGCCCACAGTGGCGGTGCAGGAATAGATAGTGCCCGTGTAGTCGAACGCCCACTCCGTCTTGCAGGCAGGGCAGGAATCGAACAAAGGATGGGGCAAATCGCCATTTTCGAATAAGAATTTCGAGTTGGAATAGGCGGGTTTGTGGAATTCGAGGATGTGGGGGAATTCTTTAACAAGGTGATAGATATTCTCGTAGAGCGAAATGCGCGAGAACAAATTTTGAGCGTCGGCTTGGCAATGATGAAGTTCATAGTTTCTGCCGAGTTGTGTTTTGAAGATGTCGGATTGTGTCCATCCTTTTTCGATGGCGAATGCCGCCAAAGCGGGAAGTTCGGCGATGTTTTCTTTGTCAACCACCATGCGCAAATTGATGGGCAAATGGTTGGCGAGACAGGCGTCGATGCCTTCGACGATGTTGTTGAAGGTTGGGCTACCATCTTTGAGGAAACGACGTTTGTTGTGCATGTAGCTCGTCCCGTCGAGGGTCACTTGGATTTCGCGAATGGGCGCATCCTTCAAGATGTCCATATAATCTAAAAGCGCATAGCCGTTGGTCACAAGCGCCACCTCTAAATTTGCGGCGCGGGCTTGTTGAAGCAGACAGGTGATGGTTTCTTTCTGCTTGGGCGAGTTCATCAGCGGTTCGCCGCCGAAGATGGTCAGATATTTTTTGCGCGAAGCAAATTCCGTAGTGATATATTTGAAAAATGCATCAATAATTTCGACGGTGAGTGACTGATGGTTGTTGGTGTATTCGTCTTGATAGCAATAGGTGCAAGCGAAATTGCACGCATAGTTGGGAACGAAGAAAATCTGCAGCTCATCATCGTCGCGTGCATCGAGAAAATCGAGGTAGGTGCTTTGATAAAGGCGTGCTTCTTCCTCGGGATTAACGATGTAGCCCTGTGCTGTCAAACTCTCGCGGAAGTCAGCAGGAAGTTCCTTGCCCTTCTGAAAATCGATCAACATCGCGGCTTCATCGGGGGCTAAAATATCTGCAGACCCATTGAGGAGATTCACAATGAAATAGTTGTCGGAATCAGCGATGCGCGAAAAGATGTTGTGTTTGGAGAAAATCATGATAGTAATAGGTATATACTTATAAATGATAGCTTGCTACTCTATACCTAAATTGGTATATGAGTATTTAGGACTTAAAAATTAATCGTGGCAACCTGCGGCGTTGATAGATGTTTTAGCGCAGCATTGAGCGGCTTTTTTGTTGTTGACTTTTTCGGTTTTCTTTTTCACTAAATTTTTCATGATACTTGGTTTTTAGATTGTTGTTTTGATTTTATGATTTTTGTATTTTGTGGTGATAATGTATTAATTTTGACATGAACAGGCAGCGACTGTTTTTCCTGCGATGGTGAAGCTAACCACTTCGGCATTTCCTTTGGGATAAGGAGCAGATTCTTCCAAGATTTCGATGAGGTTGAAACCTGCATTTTCAAGATGTTGCATGTATTCGTCGCGCGTCACGGCGCCTGCCCAACATTCGGAAACGGCAACGGGATCGTTGCGAAATTCGTCGGCGATAGGGGTAGTAGCGTAGATGTCGCTGATAACAAATCTGCCATTTTTCTTTAAGATACGATGGATTTCGTTCCAAACGGCTTGTTTGTCGGCGGCATGATTCAGTGTACAGTTCGAGATAATCAAATCAGCGACTTTGTCCGGCAAGGCTATCGCTTCGAGTTGGCTGTTGATGAAACTCACGTTGGTAACATGGAATTTGGCAGCATTGAGACGAGCTTTTTCCAACATACCATCGGAAACGTCTATGCCATACACAAAACCTGTTGCACCCACCGCCTCTGCCATGCGCAACACATCGGTGCCGCGACCGCTGCCAAGGTCAACGCATATTTCGCCCACCTGAGCAGCAGCATAATGAATGGCGCCTCCGCACGAGAGACAGCATTCGGATTCAGCCAATTCGCTGTAACGTTTGTTGATTTCTTTTATTTCCATAATTAAACTCCAAAATTAATCAATTTTTGCAACTTCCGCACGGACGATTCACAAAAAATAATCCCAAGACGCCTCCAAAAAGTGTGCTTGAAATGGGATTGCCTGTAATACCGCATGTTCCGGAGCTACATCCTTGAAAATAATAATATAAAAATCCTAAGGTGCTTCCGATAATTACACCCGAAGCAGGCTTCCAAAAGTAGGAAGAGCGCAACAATTCCTTAAACGTTTTTGGTTTGTTAGATGTCTTGCAGCTATCTTCCATTATTTTTTCTTTATGGTCGAGATGCCGAAAGGGAGATAGAGAGGACATCTGCTGATAAGGCTCGTGAGTATAAAGATACCCGAAAGAATGAGCAGCACTATGGCTACTGTGCCCGAAATGACGGCAGTGAAATACAAAATTACGACTACGACAGCTATCAGTATCCTGATAATCTTGTCAAGGATTCCCATGTTTTTTTTCATTGTTAGATTTTATTTTACGTTATTAATTTGTTTGATTAGAAATGTTTTGTCTTTGACGCCCGTGAAGCGATTAATTTCTTTGCCATTCTTAAATAATATCAAGGTGGGGATACTTCTTACATTATATTGATTGGCAGCAGCGGGAAATTGCTCAATATTTACCTTGCAAATTTGTGCTTTGTCACCGATTTCTTCGGCAACTTCATTCAAAATGGGAGCCATCACCTTGCAAGGCATACACCATGCAGCCCAAAAATCAACGAGGCAGACACCTGATTTGATAGTAGTTTGAAAATTCTGATCGGTGAGGGTAACGATTTTTTCGTGTTCAGCGATGCCGGAAAGGTTTTTCATTTTCCAAATACGGTTTATCACAAAAGCAGCGAAGGCTGCCATGGCTAAGCCGATGATAATCATAGTTGTGTTCATAGCTTTAATTGGTTTTATGAATGGCGCCCGTGGGGCAATAGCGGGTACACTTTCCGCACTCGGTACATTTGGTTTTATCAACTGTGGGCAAGCCGTATCCATCTTGAACAATAGCCTCGGAAGGGCAAACACGGATAATCGGACACCGATGATTTTGAGGGCATAAACTCTCGCTGACATTGTATGGCATTTTCTTTAAATTTTAATGATGATTAGTACTTTATTTTTATCGGTACAAAAGTACTACACTTCCAAAGTGTGGAGCACGGTGATGCCTGCTGCGAAAACGGCAAAAATGTTGAACTTCGACAGGTTTTTTCTTGAGATAGAACTGTCGGAAGCGGGTAAATTCATTGAGGTAGAAGTGATGGGTTAGTTGCTATAGATTGATTTGCTAATGATTGCAGAGGATGGAGGTTTGCTGATGGAGGAATTCTTCTATAAGATATGAAAAGAAGTAAGAGCGATTTGGATAGCGAGAAAGTTGTTTTGAAATGGAGAAAGTGCTTTTATTGTAATCAAATTATTGATGAAACAATTTGCATCAATTTTAATGAAATGGAATAAAAAGATGCTCGTGTAAGGGAATATTTTGTACTTTTGATACCTATTATAAATATTAATCTAAACACTTATGGCAAATTCAAAAAATTGGCACGACAAACATCACGAATCATTGAGTTTCGGGAATCATCTTGCGGATACTGTGGCGAAAGGCATGGGCTCTTGGCGATTCATTATCATCCAAACGGTATTGGTTATACTGTGGATGAGTTTAAACATCGTTGGATTTATGGCGCATTGGGACATATATCCTTTTATTTTGTTGAATCTGTTATTTTCGACGCAGGCGGCGTATGCTGCTCCTATTATTATGATGTCGCAGAACCGTCAAAGCGATAGAGATCGGGTGCAAGCACAAGCGGATTATCAAACCAATGTTGATGCGAAGCAGGAAATTGAAGCGCTGGCAATATTGTTGAAATCTATAGAAGTGGAGAAGTTAGATAAGATTATTGAAATGCTAAAGGCGAAATGATTTTAGATTTATGATTTGAGAATTATGAAGTTAGAATTGCTGTAACCTTAAAGTGTTTTTAAAGAAATGATATTTTATTTCTTTACGAAGCACTTGACTTCATTGTTTGTCTTGATGAAATAGATTCCTGCGGGTAGAAAGGTGGTGTTTATTTGCATGATTTGGTCATGAATCAGGCTTGCATAGAGCTTTTTGCCATTAATATCATAGATGCCGATTTCTTGCTGAGGCATATCTCCTATAAAGGAAATAGTCAGCATATTTTCGGTAGGATTGGGGGCAATTTGCCATGAGTCGGCGTCGCCGTCGAGTTGAAAAGTTTGAACGTTGATGTTGGAACTTGCTATGGTTTTGGCAAAATAGATATTCATTTTGCCGTTTCGGGTGTCGCCCCAAACCGTATAGAGATTGTCACCCTGATAGGCACAACTCATGAAGTCGTTGCCGTTTTCGGCGATGACGGAATCGAAAGCGATGAATTGGCTTGAGAGTTTTTGATTCGCGAGAAAGGACTGTCCGTTGTTGGTGCTGACAGCATAATAGAAGTCATAGCCGGCGTTCCAAAAGCCTGTGGCAGTGGCATCGCGTCTATCGCGCCACGTTATGACCAAATTGCCTACTTCATTATAAGCTCCCCACACCAAGTCTTGTGCTTTTCCGTTGCCGAGGGCATCGTCGTTAATACGGACAGGTGCGGTCCAAGTTTGTCCGCCATCATTGCTACTGAGTGCGGAAATATCGTCGTCGCCATTTTGAGCATTGGGAAGTAGGAGAACCATTTTGTTACTGTCTATTGGGCTTGCGAGAAGTTGATAGCCGTTTTTGAAGTTGGTGTCGTTGGCAGCAGGCACAGCGGCATAGATGGTGGTATAGGCAAAGGTTTGCCCCTTATCTTTCGATTTAGCAAGATAATAGCAGGGCAAGATATTTTGGGAGGAAACATAGCTAGGATAAGCCGCCAAAAAGCTTCCGCCTAGGCTGACGGCAGGAGCCGCCATTGGCGCAGCAATCATGGATCCAACGAGATGGGTGCCACCGTCCACATTGGCGATAGCAGACCAAGTATGCCCACCATCGGTGGACATTTTGAAGTAATTGCGGTTGGGAACGGGCACCCAGGGAGCAGGTTTGGTGGTGATGTAAAGTGTGCCTGCATTAGCAGAATTCGAATTATCAATCACGAGCCATGGGCGGTCAATAGGGCGTTTGGCAGCAACATCGTAGGCATCGAAAGCTTTGGAAGGGGTGTCCCAATTTAAGCCACCATCAGAGGAACGCGCCACATAGACACCGCCACTATCAGGCGATTGGCGATAATCAATGTAAGCAATATAAAGGGTGCCCGTTTTGCTGAAAGCCATAGACACATCTGCAGCGCCATAAGCGGCGGCATAATGGGGGAGGGCATTGGCGACGCTCCATGTGGTGCCACCATCGAAGCTGGCACGGGTTTTTATAGCAATATGATAGCCACCACCTGAGAGTTTGAAACCCATCCAAGCTGCAACAAGGTTTTGAGAGTTGGTGGGATTGATTGCCAAATAGGGTTCCCCATCGAAGATAAGCCCGTTGGAAATGTTGGTGTTGGCGGGTTGGGCAAAGGTGAAGGGGATGGTGGATAGGGCTATTAATAGGGTGAAAAGGAATTTCTTCATAGAGTTATTGAATTATCATTTTAATAAAATGGTTGAATTGTTTAATTGCTATATTGTTTTATTGTTGAATTGTTAGATTGTTTTTTTGCTCCGCTGTTCAATTGCTCTACTGTTGAATTGTTTAATTGTTATAAAGATTAAGCGTTTGCAGAAAAACTTTATTGTTCTGTTCGCATTGTTTTATTGAGATGGAGGTGCGATTTTGGTTAGGTGGATGGTTGCTTTCGCTATGGTTTTATCGATGATGGGGATGTTGTCGAAAGAGATTGATTGATAAGAAGGGTGTCCGGCTGTAAGGTTATAGGTGCCCATTTCCATGGAAAAGATACGGACGTAGCCTTTTCGGGAGCTTAGTTTTTCGATAGTAATATTGCCATTTGTGAGGATGACTTTCACTTTTGAGATGGGTAAATCAGCGATGGAATCGAGGAAACGGTATAGAAATGACATGCGGCGTGAGCCTAAAGTTTTGCCTACTTTTGAGGCTTCTTTCCAAGCGGCATTGAGAGCGGGGAAGTAGGAGTTTATCATCTTGGTGAATACTTTTTTGTTGTCGGTGAGCAATTTGATGGCAGGAGGAATTGCCATTGTTCCCTCGGATTTGCGTTCCTTGATTTTGGCGGTAGGCTTGGTTAATACTTCGCTGAAATTTGAGAGTTTTTCATCAATTTCGTCAATGATGTCTTGGGTGATTTCAGTTAGAGTTGGTCTATTGTCGTCGAGAATATCTCTTAACAAGGTAGCGCGGACGAGTGCAACTTTGTCAGGAGTTTTTGCAATATAAGAAACAGAGAAATCTAGGGACATAGCTATTATGGGCTGAGTAAGCATGGTGGCTTGGAAGCATCCGCGGTCGGCGTATTTGATGATGGAAAAAGCCATGATTCTTTTATAAATCTTTTTTTCGCTTGCTAATGGACGCAGGTTGACGGACTGTTTGGAGATATAGTTTTCGAAGTCGGAAAAGTTGTGGTCGAACATGGCTTTGGCAACAGCGAAAAAGGGGATAGTCCCTAATTGGTTAGCATAAGTTCCAAAGAAGGAGCGCAGGCGGTCGAATTCATTGTAATGAGCTATATCTCTCTTGGTCATATAAATATAGATTTAATTTGTTTGTAAAAGCTATTTGATTATAGAAAGTTTGGCATGTATTTGAATAAATTAAAATATTTAATAATGAGTATGATACATAATTATACTGTTTTGTAATAGTTTGCTATAAAGCAAGTTCTGAAAAAAAAGATTGAAAAAACTCATCCCCGACATGTCAACGTTCATTCCCGATGTGTCAAAGTGAGTTTCCGATGTGTCAGCGTTCGTTCCGGATATGTTAGCGAGCGTTCCTGATTTGTCATGGTATATTTCCGATATGTCATCGTTTGAATCTTTTATGTCAGCATTCATTCCCGAGAGGTTAAGGTTGGTATCCGATGTGTTAAGGTTCGTATCCGAGGAGTCATCATAAGTTCCCGAGCTGTCGTAGTTTATTTCCGAGCAATCGTAGTTTATTCCCGAGCTGGCATTGCAACTAATCGAAGTGTAATGATAAGTTTTTGAGGTGAAACTATACGTTTCAGAGGTTTTATATGGAATTATTGGATTGTTATTGTTGCTAATCGAACTATCATTATAGTTAATATGAGTGGGATTGTAAGAAATAGCATGTTTATTTTGAGAACTAGAATGAGCAATAGCAAAAATTAGGGAGTTGTTAGAAAGATAATGACAAGCAGAAAATGAATTTTGAGCAAGGACAAAGAAGTTGCTACTAGAAGGGAAGGGAATGGGACGATATGTAGGCGCATGAGCTGTCATACGGTTTGGTTTTATTGTATTGTTTTGAATTACATTGATTTGATTGCTGATTTTATATTGAGAAGTTACCGTTTTCGTTATTGATGCTTTTAGTTTTTGAAATTCGATGTAAAAGTACAAATAAATATTTTAATGGAAAGTGTTTTTATAAGAAATATTTCGCTTTGCGAAAAAAATAAAATTTATGTTGATTGGTAATTGTTTGGGAAAAAGTTTATAATTTTGCAAGGTGAAAAGATACCATTACAAGCAATATTAATTCGAAAAATCTAAAACATTATGAACATCGCTATTTATAATACCATTTATCCTAATTATATGGCTCAAGAAGAGATTCAAAGTTTATATGCATATATATTACTTTTTGAGATGTTAGAAATTGCCTCACCTATGTCAAATGAGCTGTTGAATTATTTTGATTTAGATACAATGAGTGATAAAACTGTTTTGATGGAATTGCAGTATATTTTTAAGGACGATGAAACTGCTAAAAAAGATATTGATGAGCAATTCGAGCGAATGAAAAGAACAAGCCAAATGAAAAACTTAAAATCCCAAACCAC
>CAIOJS010000427.1 GCA_903858655.1 uncultured bacterium
ATCATTTTCAGTTTTATGACATCATGTGTATGATGAATGATATCATTTCTAGTTTTATGACATCATGTGTATGATGAATGATATCATTTCTAGTTTTATGACATCATGTGTCTGATTTATGATACCATTATTCAGATAAATGATATCATTTGTCTGAGAAATGCTGTCCCGAGATTTTTTTAATGTTTATTTACAGATAGATACAAAGGCGTAAAAATCGGTATAATTGTCTTGAAGCAAAATAATATGGGAAATAGAGAAGAGAACTAAACTTTGAAGGGCTGAATAAAAGAAAAATCTTATTCATATTGATTAGGAATGTTTATCTTTGTAAAGAAATTCAGTTGGTTCAACTTATGCTACCGATAATTATAATGTATTGATATAAATTGATATGAAGATGAAGCTTAAAATAATTTGTATTTTCTTTTTAGTTGTGATTTCTTCCTGTAGAAGTTCATTTCATGGCACTATTGGTTTCAAAACAACCATCGAATCAGACTGTCTTAATTCAGAAACATATAAAGATTACAAACAAAGATATGGGGATACTTTAGTAATTAAATATCAACCTAATGGGGATATGATACGCTATCATAAAAATGGACTTATAAATTATCAAAAATACAGTGCAGAGAGAGGTGAAATATATTTTGTTTATCATGATTCAGAAATTGACACCTTCAATGCGAATGTTTTTTCTTTAAAAAAAATAAGTAAAACAAAAACAGCAGATGAAACCATCATCGGCGAACCCTGTAAATGTTATCAATATATCTCTGTTTTAAAAAGTAATAATGATACTGCAAAAATTGATGCTTGTTATCCAAAAAATAAGAAAAAGTATAAATTAAATTATAGAAAGTATAAAAATTATAAGGACTATTATATTTTGGAACTCTATAAACAGAACAAAGTACCCTATTTTAAATATCACATTCATTACCCACCGGTATCAATATTATATGATGGTATTAGTGTTACTTACTAAAAGGACTTGATGAAAAGAAGATAACAGCATCAAATGTTCAGAACCTCCCATTTCCAAATTCTATATTAACTTTTTTATGAATGAATAAAAATTCCTACTTTTGTACAAAAAAACTATTGCAATTGAACCACTTTAAAACTGCCTTCAATATCCTTGTTGTTGTTGCGGGAGCATTACTTGCATTGTTGTTGCTTACTTTATGTTGCTACAATCATCCTACTGCCGACGATTTTGTTTATGCTGTCAATGTGCAGCAATATGGCTTTGTCGGTGCACAAATTTATTGGTATGTTCATTGGTGTGGAAGATATTTCTCCACGCTTTTGTTGAGCATGAGTCCTTTGGTTATAGGTTCGTTTGCGGGCTACAAATTGATGTCCGCTTTGCTCATCATGCTCAGTTTGGCTTCCTTTTACTTTTTCATAAAGATGATTTTCCATCTATCGTCATGGCTCGAAAAATTGTATTTCGTTTTTTTGACCTTCATATCCTTCATACTGCTGATGCCTTCGGTTGCCGAAGCGTATTACTGGATGGCAGGTGCTTATTCCTATCAAATGGGCAACATCCTGACTTTAGTTTTGGTCATGCTTATGTTGCACTATACAGAAAAACCATCCAAGCGAAAGCTTCTTTTATCCATCATCGTTGCCATAGTCTTGGTGGGCACCAACGAATTTTCTATGTTTGTGCTGGTGCTGATGCTTTTGTTTATCAATCTGTTGATGTGGATACGAACCAAAAAGTTTCATACCTATTATATTGTGTTGGCTATCGTTGCCATAGGGTTTTCCTTAGTGGTTTATTTAGCACCAGGCAACACCTATCGTGCTTCCTTCCAAAGTCAAAATCATCAACTTTGGTTCTCTCTGAAAAGCGCCATTGCCGAATCTTTTGATGTGCTGCACCATTGGTGGTGGATTGTTGGTTTCATTGCTTTCACTTCGTATAGCCTTGCCAGTCGAACATTAAAAAAGGATAAAAACCCTCGCTTTGAGTCTATCTATCTAAATCCCTTTGTGGTCGCTGCTTTAATTTGGATAACGATTGCCCTTGGATTTTTCACCTGCTATTGGAGCTTAGGTTTATATCCTCCCATGCGAACCATCAATACGATTTATTTTTATTGCATTATAGGTTCCATTTATTTGGGAATTTGCATTGCCTTTAAATTAAAACAGACAAAGATTTCTAACATAGATGTATCGTTGGGCGCATGGCTCATTCCCCTTTTATTAATGCTGTATATCTATAAATATCCAAATAATATAAAAACGGCATACCTTGATATATTTAAAGGTGTTGCGCAAAGATACGATAGCGAGCTTACTGAACGTTACAAAAGTCTGCAGACAAACACGAATCACCATGGCAGTATCACCAAATTAAAGAATATCCCCAAAACATTGTACTTTAAAGATATCAGCGAAAACACAGATATTACGATGCTTCGCAATTATGAAGTTTATTTTAATAAAGACAGCATAAGTGTTGAATAAACCAAGGTAAAAACAAAAATGACATCTATTTATATTGAAGAAAAAATCTACGACAAAGCTAATTTCACCGACAATCCATTAGCAATTGGAGAATATGAACGCTGTGTGTTCAAGAACTGCGACTTCTCTAACACGAAGTTATCGGAGATAAAGTTTATTGAATGTGAGTTTCTGACGTGCAATTTAAGTTTGGCAAAACTGCAAAAAACCACCTTTAGAGATGTCCGATTTAAAGAATGTAAGATGTTGGGCTTGCTCTTTTTCACCTGCAATGAGTTTGGATTAACGGTGAGCTTCGACAGTTGCAACCTCAATCACTCCTCCTTCTATCAACGAAAACTCAAACAGACCGCCTTCATCAACTGCAGATTGAACGACATTGATTTCACCGATTGTGATTTGACGGCTGCGGTATTTGACCAATGCGACCTGATGAATGCAAAATTTGAAAACACCATCATCGAAAAGGCTGACTTTCGCACTTCGTTCAACTTTTCCATTGACCCGATGATCAACAAAATTAGAAAAGCAAAATTCTCTTCAACCAACATCCTTGGATTGCTAAATGCGTTTGACATTGAAATTGAAGAATAAAAATTACTCCTCCCCTACGCTTTTCATACAGAATCAAAATTCCTATCTAAACATCCACACATGAAAACCAAAAAAGAAATCAAAACCGAGTATAGAACAATGAAATTCCGGGCAGGTATATTTCAAATCATCAACAAAAAAGACGAACGGATGTTTTTGAATACGAGTGCTGATTTGGATAGGGCTTTCAACTCCGACCTGTTTCAACTCAAAGCAGGGATGCATTCCAACCCACAATTGCAGAACGATTGGAACAATTTAGGAGCGGATAACTTTGAATGTAAAATCCTCGATGAACTCAAACTGAAGGACACTGACACACCTACACTTATCCGTCAAGAACTAAAAGAACTATTGGAGATGCATCTACTAGAAATGAAAAGCAAAGGGCAACTTCTATATTAATTAAGCACCATGAAAACAATTCTCATAACGGGCGGAACAGGACTTATTGGAAAGCATTTATGCAAAAAATTGCAAGCGTTGGGCTATCATGTCATCATCCTAAGCAGAATCGGAAGCCCAAATCAAAACCCTCCTATCTATGCCTGGAATGTTAACAGAAACGAACTCGATCGAGAAGCCATTGAAAAGGCTGATTGCATCATCCATCTTGCAGGCGCTAACATCGGAGAAAAAAGATGGACACCGAAAAGAAAGCAAGAAATCATGGATAGTCGGTTCAAAGCAAGCCAATTAATTTTTGAAAAGACAAAAGAGACTCAAAATCAGGTAAAAGTTTTTGTTTCTGCTTCTGCCGTTGGCTATTATGGTGCCATAACATCTGATATAATCTTCAAAGAAACCGATGCCCCTGCAAAAGATTTCTTGGGCGATGTTTGCCATCAATGGGAACAGTCTGTGGATGCTTTTGAAACATTAGGATTGAGAGTAGTGAAAATCAGAACGGGAGTTGTTCTGACAAAACAAGGAGGCGCCCTAGCTAAAATGTCGCGTATCATTAAAATGGGATTAGGCTCCGCCATTGGCAATGGCAAACAATACATTCCTTGGATACATGTGGACGACCTCTGCGAAATCTATATCAAAGCCATCGAGGACACACAAATGACAGGTGCTTACAATGCCGTTGCACCTGAACATAAAACCAATAAAGAGTTTAATCGAACGATTGCCCACGTATTGCACAAAGCTTTTTGGTTTCCCAAAGTGCCCGCATTCGCCCTCAAACTCCTCTTTGGCAGCATGTCTGTCATCCTATTAAAAGGAAGCAGGGTATCGTCCGAAAAAATTATTACCGCAGGTCATAGCTTTAGGTTTGCTACTCTTGAAAGTGCTTTAGCAGACTTATTCAGCCCTAGTTCTCCCAAATAATAAATCTAAAATCACAAATTCAAAATCTCAAACTTCCACATTCGGCTTTCCCACATTGCCCGAAAGCTTGCGGATAGTGGTCCAAAGTTTCGATAAGTTGGGCGGTTTGTTGAGCAAAGATAGAATATCGTTTTTGTCGGCTTCGGGCATCATAGCAGCGTTGGCAACGTAGGCTTTACTATACGCTAAAATATCCACAGCCAACTCGGGACGCAATCGGCAGCAACTTCCAACAATGCCGATAAACATTTTGTTGATAAAAAAGTACTCGTTTGAGACTCTATTGATAACGCTTTGCGGGATAAACCTCTTGAGCCATTTGCCGTAAGGTGACATGGTGATGATGAGTCGGTTCATCTGCTTTTGATTCATAAGCATGGGCGGGAACGTATCAAAATAAAACAGTTGTCCTTTGTGAATGGCATAATTGCGTAAAGTGGGATGAAAGCCAATGTCTGTCTTTGGATTTTTTCCATAAAAGAACTTGAGCGTGTCGGCAAAAAGTAAATCGCAGAGATTCAGTAGTTCGTGGAGGGGAGCCGTAGTCATAATGTCGCGTATCAATTCTTCATCCTTGAAAGCTTGCTGAATGATGATGAGTTGGAGTTTGTTTTCGTGCGCTATGGTGCTGATGAAGGTGTCGGGAAGTTGTATGCCTATTCCTTGCAGTTCGTTTACATAATCCTGATGATTTTGTAAAATAAAATGGATAGCTTTTTTATTGCTGATGGGCAGAAAAGTCTTGACAATGAGATTTTGTTGATGATAAACCACACGAAAAGGCTTGGAAAAATAACCTGTGTCGGAACAAGGGTTATTGTCAGCCGTGGTCAATAGAATTTCGTTTATCTGATCGGGTGTAAAGGAAATCATCTCTTAGATTTTTGGTTGATGCTGCGCTTTTAAATGGGTTTAGCTTTGATGAAGGACTTATTTTCTTCTAATAAAGATGAGTTTGATATTGTTTTTTCCGCTATCGCGTTCGTCTATTTCAAACTTTTTGATACTTCTGATTAGAGGCAACATCTTGGTGAAGCCATAATTCCTTGGGTCGAAGTCGGGTTTCTTCTTGAGCATCAAATTGCCTAATTCACCTAAATAAGCCCATCCATCTTCATCAGCAAGGTCGTTGATGCTGTCCGAAAAAAGTTTGATAATTTGGTTGTCAATTTTATTTAATGGCGGATTTGCAGGGGCGATTTCTTTTTTAGATGTTTTGCGATTGCCTTTGGTCTCAGGCATTATGGGTTTTGCTTTCAGAATTTCGATGTAGATAAATTTGTCGCAAGCGGTGATGAATGGCGTGAGGGTTTTCTTTTCGCCTATGCCTATCACTTTCATGCCGGCTTCGCGAAGGCGGGTAGCCAGTCGTGTGAAATCACTATCGCTCGACACTATGCAAAATCCATCCACTTTTCCGGTATAGAGAATGTCCATTGCATCAATGATGAGAGCACTGTCGCTGGCGTTTTTGCCCGTCGAATAGCTGTACTGTTGTATGGGCGTGATGGCGTTTTCGAGCAACACATTTTTCCATCCCGACACAGTGGGTTTGGTCCAATCGGCATAGATGCGTTTGAAGGTTGGCGTGCCATATTTTGCAATTTCTTCAAACATTTCTTTCACATTGGCATAAGGCACATTGTCGGCATCTATCAAAACGGCAAGTTTGAGTTCGTTGGGAGTTTCCATAATATTATAATAGTTTTTGTACTGAATATTTGTTTCAAATGATTAATAAAAAAGAATGTCGCACAAGGCAAATTGGAGAATTATGCTTCAAAGACACGAGTTATCGCAACAAACCTCCTGCTGAGGCTTCGGCATAATCGGCAGTATCAATACCCTGCTCCAGAAGTTTTCCTTTAAAATAAATGTTACAATTGATGGCGGCGGTGTCGTTTTTGGCTTTTGCCCATAGATAAACAAACTGCCCGGGATAACCGATAATTGTTGTGGACCAAGTGCCCGTAGAGTCTGTAACACTATGGGAAGCACCGTCTTCATCAACATATTTGACATCGAAGCCATTGGGAGTGCAACTAACTTCATACTTCACGGTGTGATCATAATCAGAGCTTTCCGTATTTTTCGAGCAGCTCGTGAACAAGAATAATGCTAAAAAAAGAATATAGTATTTCATAATTTGGAATAAGATTAATGGTTAATATTTTTTTGACACGTAAAAGTAATAAAAAAAATTGACATGATTCATTTTGCAAAGATATAAATTTATTTTTCAATTTTCTTTATTCTTTTTTCTTTAAAATAGAAAAAAAAGCTTTAGTTTTGTGATGCTATTAATTTTTATTTTTTTGTGATATGAAAAGAATTCTATACGTATGCTTTTTTCTAATGTTTAGCTGTTCGGTATATTCACAACATGCTGATACTTTGCGACGCGCTGCAGGGTTATTTATTTCTCCTGCCTACACAGGTTTGAACAATACGGATGATACCCTACAAAGTTCACCGCGTTTTGGTTTATCGGCGGGATATCGCTTTGTGAATAAATTCAAACATGGTTTTTTTATCGAATCGGGAATCAATTTCACTTGGTTGGGTGCTCATTACGCCAAAGAAACACAAACGGCTTTTGCTTATGGAAGAAACTGGACGTATTCGAAAGAGAGAACCACCAATCAGATGTTTTTGAGCGTTCCTTTCTTGGCAGGCTACAAAACGCAGCATGGCAAAGTTCGTTTCGAGACCAGTGTCGGCTTTTCATTTAATTTGATGTTTAGCGATTTTGATGTAAAGAACATCACAGGCGATTATCCGTTCGGCATCCCGGGGAAAACGCGCAGCAGTGATTTGTTCTCGTTTGGAACAGGATTTAGTGGGATTGTCAAAGTCGGCATTTCCATCCCGGTTACAAAAAGAATGTGTATTGACATATTGCCCGCCTTGCGCTATCATTTCCTTTCCTTCAATTCGGACACTATGGATATAATTGAAAGTGCCACTTTCGACAAACAAAAATGGTCGGCAGGCGTGGATATTAGCCTTATTTGGTTTCTTGACAATAAAGAAACTGAAACGTTCACAAAAGAGATTAATAAAAAAAATCAAGATTTTACCTTTGAATATAATCCTGATGAGAAACAAATTCCCATAAAAAAGAAGCTAAAGCCTTGGGGATATAAAAACTATATCTATTTGGAAATTGCCGGAAATTCGTTGGTATATTCCATCAACTACGAACGGAGTGTCTTCAACAGAGGTATCTTTAGTTTACAAGCACGTGCCGGCTATGGTTTTGTTGGTACAAATTATGCCATTCCTGTTGGCATAAATGTATTACTAGGTCGTGGCACCAAGAAGTTTGAGATGGGAGCTTATGCAACCTTTGAAAATTATTTCTTAGACGAGTTTAACGTAAACGTGGTTCCTGCCATGGCATTCAGATGGGTGAGCCAGGAACATTTCATGCTTCGACTTTCGATGATGGCGCATGTAGTAATCGGAACCGGGGAAGTTATTCCCGGCTTTGGAATATCGTTGGGAGGCGGATTTTAAACCTTGAAGAAAAGGCGAATCTTCAAATAAACGTACAATAATGCTTGGGAAACAAACAAAAAAGGCTGGATATCCTCCTGCATTTAAAATAATGGAAACATAGAAAAAAATTCTTCTGCAAGCAGAACAATTTCAACGTTCTACGAAACTTTCTTGGTGTGCAACGGTACTTCCGTGGTGCACAACGGAGCTTCCGTGGTGCGCAACGGAACCTTCGTGATGTTCAACGGAACTTCCGTTATGTTCAACGGAACTTCCGTGGCGTGCAACGGAGCTTCCGTTGTTGACAACGGAACTTCCGTGGAAGGGAACGGAACTTTTTTGCTACATTTAGGTAGGTGGTTTACCCCCCAAAAAACCTCCGTTGTAGGGAACGGAACTTCCGTGGTGCACAACGGAACTTCCGTTGTTGACAACGGAACCTTCGTGGAACATAACGAAACCCACGTTTTGAAGTAAAATTTCATCACGGTTCATCACGGAAACTCCGTAGAACATACACACCCTTTTGCAGAGCATTTCGATTTATTTTTCGCTTAAAACATACCTATTAATATTCAACTAC
>CAIOJS010000428.1 GCA_903858655.1 uncultured bacterium
AATCTTAGCTCAATTGCTATGTTGCACAGCAATGGCGAACCCACCACTCGTGGCGCCAGTGCAGTATGAGCAGTTTTGTGAAGCACAGAAGGTATCAGGAAACGGTGTAATCGACGTCAGCACATCGATAATAGACAAGAAACTCGCCCTGGAATATTTCAATAACATGGCCGGTGATGGCGATCTTGAGCTCGACCAGGAGCATGCTTACTCGCAAGATTCCGATAAGCTAAAGAGAAGCATAGATTCGGTCAATGGCGGAAATGAATCCGAACTCAATCTTTACGAGAGGACCAAGCTCACCTATTCCGGTGAGACTCCATTGGTTGGAACCAAGTCCATGCAATCGAAGGCGTTTTATGGCGGCATAGGAGCAAAGGTCCAGGAGAACTTCGCAGTCACTGAGATGGAGAAGGATCAGACAGCATTCTTTGTCTCAACTGCGCCATACAACCCAACGGCGTCGACAAAGCCCCTCAATGAGGACTATTTGAATCTTCTTGCAACATACTATCCGGAAGAATATGCCCAGTACATGGCAGAGCCCGCTCCGAAAATGACCCCGGAAGCGCTCATAAAACAGCTGAAGGACGCAGGAAGAGATACAGACAGAGTAGCTGAACTCATGGGCAACAATCCGG
Source organism: uncultured bacterium (assembly GCA_903858655.1). GTDB lineage: Bacteria > Bacteroidota > Bacteroidia > Bacteroidales > CAIWKO01 > CAIWKO01. The sequence goes on from CAIOJS010000428.1 coordinate 642, forward strand.
CCCACTTGATTGGCTTCGAGACCAAGAATACCTTTAACGGTACATGGGGCACCGATGCCTCCTGGCATAAGATATTCTACAAGGATATCAAGGCCCACGAGTTGTTCTCCGGAACATTCGAGGCTGAGAAGACCATCAAGTTCCATGAGAATCCCGTGCCGGAAAATGAACATCCGGTTTGTGATGGCATAGATTGCTAGGACGTCCTGGCAATCAATTTACCATTTTTTTGTTAATTTTTTTATAAAAAGTATAGCAGGGATTCGGCTCGATCACTTTTGTTTGTATCTCAATATAAAACTCGAAGGAGAGATCGCGAAATGCGATCTCATTCTCGCTTTTATGGTTTGCAGCCATTCACATGGGCCCGAGAGGTGCTACAACCTTTTTGTAGACCTCATTAAGGACCTGGGCAAGGCCTGTGTAGATCGCGGATAGTCCGCAGATAATCCCCTCATATCCAGCCAGAGTCCCAATCGCCGGGCTGCCAAGAAAATCTCTTGCCGTCAGCAGAAGGAATAGTATGGTAAGCGACAGGAAGACGAATTGAAGGGCCCTATTAAGTCGCAGGGTTGCCATGAATATAATGAAGGTGAAAAGCCCCCACATAAAGAAATAAGCTGCCATGGCCGGCTTAGAAGGAGCGGTGCCCAATCCCAAACTGGGCAGAAGAATCAAACCCACCAGGCTCAGCCAGAAGAGGCCATAGGATGTGAAGGCTGTGGTTCCGAAGGTATTATTCTTCTTCCACTCCATCATACCCGCAATGATCTGGGCGATGCCTCCGTAGAAGATTCCCATAGCCAGGATCATGGTATTCAGTTCATAGAATCCGGCATTATGAAAATTCAGCAACACGGTAGTCAAACCGAACCCCAGCAGGCCCAACGGTGCCGGGTTGGCGGTGGTATCCTTGATGCTCAGAG
>CAIOJS010000429.1 GCA_903858655.1 uncultured bacterium
CCCCCCTGACCCCGCGTCCGCGGGGAACAATCTATGCAGCCATGCCCTTTAATCTTGTACGTGTTTGAAAAGGCCCTAGGCCGGAGTGCATATCCGAACAGCCGCAACTTCATTGCAACAGAAAACGGTCAACTGCCTCTGTCACGCTGAATACCCTAATAGGAGACGCAGGGCTGGATCTGGTAGGGTAAAGCATGAAAAGAAAGAAAACCAAACTTAAAAAAATTGTTAATAGATCAGAATGCGTCCAAGATCCTCGATCAATATAAATTCTGATTCGTTCTCTTGGCTTCGCTAGCTTCGCTTGATTGGGTATAGGATGTAGTAGGATTAATCTGTTGATCCGGTTGGGTGGAGATGGCCCCTTCTTGAGCCCCTTGAGACAGATCAGCACTTACCAGATAGACTGCACCTTCGTCCGTTTGAGTAACGTCGTAACTCAAGCTGAGGGGGCTGTAACCCTCTTTAGTGAAATTGAACTGCCAGGTTCCAGGCTGTCCGCTAACGACCACCAATCCATTCGAGTCAGTAAGTCCTTGTAACGGTGTGCCCGCTGCATCCTGTCCCGTGACCTGGACGCCGGATAGCATCGTCCCGTTAAGGTCCCCTTCGTGAACGTCGATGGTCAGAGCGACATTATCTACGGTTGGAGTTGCTTTTTGTAGATAAACAGAACCATCACCGGTCGCCGTGACATCATACTTCAAAGTCAGGGTGTTGTAACCGTCCTTTGCAATTATGAACTGCCAGGCACCCGGTTGTCCTGAAACCACCGCATCTCCGTTCGAATCTGTAACTGCTTGAAAGCTGCTGCCCGCTGCATCCTGTCCGCTTACCGAGACACCCGAAAGCAGGCTCCCATTGAAGTCCCCTTCGTATACATGGACCGTCAGAGCGACCTGATCCTGGGCGGATGCGACCAGCAGCGTGCTGCTGCTCACTAATAGCATTAATATCGCTAAACAATAACTATTTTTCATATCAGTTTTCCCCTTAGACTAATTACTCCTCTATTCTTGCAATCCATTTGCTCATTCTATATTGGACATGATATGCATCTACTTGTGGCATCATGGCCCGTGATTGAGTTAGCCGCGAACCCTTGATTAGGAGACCACCCGCACCAACAACAGAGGAATTACAAAACCACTATATTTCACCACGACGGTGAAAGATCATCACCCAAAAAAAAGAGGATGATTTGTGATATTTTCTTAGATCATTCCCACTGGCTTAAACATTTATATTGAGGATTACTACTTTGACGCCAGCATTGCCGCCCTTTTCCCTGTCGCCCATCATGGACTTCACGTTCTTGTGGTCCATCTTATTGCCATCCTGACCGCCCATCATGGACTTCTCGGAGCCGCAGGGCTGTTGTGCATTATCCGGTCCCTGGGGCAACTGCTTGCCATCCTGACCCATCATGGACTTCTCGCATCCGCAGGTGTTCTGCTTACCGTCTTGGCCCATCATGGGGGGCATCTGCTTGCCGTCCTGACCCATCATGGACTTCTCGCATCCGCAGGTATTCTGCTTGCCATCCTGGCCCATCATGGGGGGCATCAGCTTGCCGTCTTGACCCTTCAAGGACTTCTCACAGCCGCATGTCTTCTGGGTGTTGTCCTGGCCCTCGGGCAACTGCTTTCCATCTTGGCCTGCCAAGGACTTCTCGCATCCGCATGTCTTCTCTTTGCCGTCTTGACCGCCCATCATGGAATTCTGGCAGCCACAGGTCTGAGTATTATCTTGGCCCTGAGACATCTGCTTGTCGTCATGACCCTGCCATATCTGGTTGGCATCCTTTCCATTTCCATTGTCCGGCATTGAAAAGGCCGGGATGACAAGAACACATAAAGCGGCCAATGCCACCAAGAACTTAACGTAATTCATTTAATATACCTCCTCTCAGGATCATTTCTCTACATCGAGAATTTTCCTGCACATGCATCGTTCTTTGAACGATATAAAAAGATAGAGCCGAACGACTATGCAACGAACTTCGAACAACTCCGGAATTAAAGGTTAAAGAAGGTTTAGATGCTTATTCATATGCATTTAATGGTTCTGTTTTCTAAAATATTCTTTAATTTTGGTTCAATAGTAGAATCAGACTTTAATCGCCTCTTAAAATGAAAAAATCATCCATTCTGAGGATAATGTAGGTGCAATTATCTGCTAAGAGCCCAATAGCGACGGGTTTAGGATTCTTCTTAAAAATTAAATATGAGACCTGCCGCGAGTAGTATTGAGCCCGGGTCTAAAGGGAATCTTGTGGGCATTCTTCGAGCGAGACGAATAAAACAACCCCTTCATAAACATGAAACACCTTGTCACAAAGGCTTTTCGCAATCGTTTATCGACGTAGTCATTTATCGAATTTGCCGCAAGGTTTTCATACCCGATTCCAGGAAATGATTATTTGTGAACGCTTTTGGTCAGCTTGATCCCCAGATCAGGGCGAGGCTAGC
>CAIOJS010000430.1 GCA_903858655.1 uncultured bacterium
AAAAATAACCGCAAACCTGCCGGTAGGCAGGGACGCAGAGACGCAGAGGTTTGATAATCAATACACTTTTCTCTGCGCCTCAGCGCCTTATATGTTTGCTTTTTTTATTCAAACAAATAATGTTATGCTTGCAACAGAGGGGGGCCGCGCCTAAGCACTTGGATGCTGTCGCTGAGAATCCCCCTGTTGTCAAGCTTAATACGAGGTATAACTTGGTACAAAGATACCGTATTAGAAATAAGGAAGTATGTAGCTTGACTTTTTAAAAATCAATTACAAATCTCTAAATCTAAAGAAGATGGAACAAGCTATGTATCTGGGTATCGATGTCAGTAAAGGGTATGCTGATTTCTACTTGATGGATTCATCAAAACACGCTAAGGAAAAGAGTTTTCAACTGGATGACAACCACGAAGGCCATCAGGAACTTGAACAATACCTGATCCATCATACTTCCCTGGAGAACAAGATCATTTGTGGTCTTGAAAGTACGGGAGGATATGAGCAAAACTGGTTGATGGCATTAAAAGACTTAACAAAAAAACTGCCGGTTGAAGTTTATAAACTTAATCCCAAAGGAGTAAAACATCAAATTGAAAGTTCGCTCAAACGCACGATTACTGACAGCGTGAGTGCAGAAGGGATTGCCGCCTATCTGGCCAATAATTATGAAGAAAAGAAACTCGACTGGCACAACAGCACATTCCAGGAAGATCAAACCAGATCGGGAAGGCATTGTTTGCGTTTTGTTAATGGCTTGATCAAACAACAAACAGCTCGGAATAATCAGTTGGAGAAACTCCTCTATCAGAATTTTCCTGAATTACTGACCTATTGTAAACAAGGCATTCCAAACTGGATGATCCGATTATTGATTAAATATCCAGGCGTTTCATCGGTTAAAAAGGCTCATGTAACAGGCATTGATGCAGTAAAAGGGATATCCAGGAAAAAAGCCGAAACATTAAAAGAATTAGCTAAGACCAGTGTGGTACTTTCATCCAATTCGGTAGAGGAACAGATGATAAAAATACTGGCGGAAGATATGCAGCATCATCAGCAGCGTATAGATCAATTGAAGACCTTTTTGTTAGACATTTATAAAAATCCTCTTCTGAACATTTTACTCAGTCTTCGCGGAATTGGTGATTGGACAGCAACGGCCTTGTTAATGCTATTGGATCCTATTGACAGGTTTGAAAGTACCGACCAAATAGCTTCCTTTTTTGGAGTCAATCCCAAGTTCAGGCAGAGCGGTGACGGCAAATGGGGCATGCATATGAGTAAACAGGGAAACTCGGCCATGAGGTGCCTGCTATATATTGCAGCTAATAATGTAGTGCTACATGAGCCCTACTTTAAGCAGCTATACCATCACTATATCAGCAAAGGAATGAAGCCTAAAGTAGTACGGGGTATAATAATGCATAAACTTTTACGCGTTGTTTATGGTATGCTCAAGAACCGGGCTCGTTTTGATAAAAGTATCGATGAGAATAATCAGCAGAAGAACCAAAATCATAACGAACAACCCATTACGAATAACTCAAGAAGATACCAGAAACTCAACGCTGATGCGCCAATATCAAGAAGTAACTATAAAAAAAGAAGAGCCGTTTTGGAGTGCCAAATATCAGAGACTGATATAATCACGGCATCATCCTCCACGACTCAGCTTCAAATATAAAAAATATTTGAAAATTTAATTGGAAATTAACGGTATAACTCAGCGGTAAAAATAAACTTATGAGACAGCCTCATTTAAATAACCACGGGTGTAACCCGCGGGATATGAAATAAGTACAATTTCATCCCTGAAAGGGGTGAATGCCATAACAAACGGATCA